>NZ_JAAGPE010000012.1:0-74054 GCF_017104605.1 Burkholderia sp. Ac-20384
CGGTCGGCGGCCGCCGCGAGGGCATTCGCATCCGGGGCGGGCCGCGCAGGCAGCGCGGGCGGCACGTCGGACAGCGCGGGCGCCGGCATCACGATCACGTCGAGCGGAATTTCGATATGCACGGGCCGCGGCCGCGCGCTGGCGAAGACCGCGAATGCGCGCGCGAGGACTTGCGGCAGGTCGGCGGCATCGAGCAGCGTGTGCGAGAACGCGGTGAGTCCCGCGAACACGTCGCGCTGGGACGGCAGCTCGTGCAGGCGGCCGTCGCCGCTGCCGAGTTCGCGTCGCGCGTTGACGCTCGAGATCACCAGCATCGGGATCGAATCCGCGTACGCCTGTGCCATCGCGGTCGCGATATTGGTCATCCCCGGCCCGGTGATGATGAAGCACACGCCCGGCCGGCCCGTGACGCGTGCATAGCCGTCGGCCATGAAGCCGGCCCCCTGTTCGTGGCGCGGCGTCACGTGACGGATCGACGAGGCGGCGAGGCCGCGATAGAGCTCGACGGTATGCACGCCGGGAATGCCGAACACGCATTCGACGCCGTGGCGTTCGAGGAGGTCGACGAGCGCTTCGCCGCACGTGCGGGGGCGGGCATGACAGGGCGCTGCCGTGGCCTTGCGGGCCCCGGCGATGGAGGAAACGGTGGCTGGATGGTTCATGGATCGTGGTGTGCCGATTGGGAGGGTGAGTGGCCCGAACCGCAAACGAGGGGGCATGGTGCGGATTGTCGGCGTCGATCCGGGATGCCAACAATCGATTAGTTTTCATGCGCGGCATGAGTGCCGTGCATGGCGGCGTCGATTCGCGGTGCAGGCAGCGGACCGCGGGTTTTCACGGAAGCTCGGGTTGCAACGCGCGTCGTAAGGACATCCCGGCGCTGCATGACGGCATCGACATGTCTTGCGGGAAAGGGGAGCGAATCGACGAGGTTCCCGCCGATCGGCGCGGGTGGCTGCGCGGCCGGCGCATCGCGAGCGGCGGGCGCACGAATGGCGCGCAGGCGGATGAACGGGCGCAAGGCGCAACCGGCGCAACCGGCGTCTTGAACGGAGATTCTGCCGACGATGGCGCGCCCGGATTTGCCGCGTACGCGACGCCAGTCGGCATGCGAAATCACATAGTCAACCTGAATATCCGCGACGAGTGGCGCATAATATTTTGATGTCGACCCTTGGCTGGAAGAGGGTTTTATGCGCTGCACCCTATGCGGTTCCGAGAATCCTCCCGGTGCGAGGTTCTGCCAGGAATGCCAGGCCGTGCTGTCCCGCACGTGTCCGCATTGCGGACACGACGTAGCGCCGGTGGCCCGCTTCTGCAGCAACTGCGGGACGTCGCTGGCCGCACCCACGGCGGCCTCGCCGCCGTCCCGGTCATCGGGCCGGGAGCCGCCGCCCACTCCCGTTCATTACACGCCCGATCATCTTGCCGAGCGCATCCGTGCCGAACACGCGGCCATGGCCGCGCGCGGCGAACCCGCCGGTGAGCGCAAGACCGTGACCGCGCTGTTTGCCGACATGGCCGGGTCGACCGCGTTGATCCACGATCTCGATCCCGAAGTGGCGCATCGCCTGATCGTGCCCGTGGTCGAGCTGATGATGGAAGCGGTCCATTACTACGAAGGGTACGTCGCCAAATCGCTCGGCGATGGCATCCTCGCGCTGTTCGGCGCACCGATTGCCCACGAAGACCACGCGCAGCGCGCGCTTTTCGCTGCATTGCGCATGCAGCAGGCGATGCGGCAGCATGGCGATCGCATTCGTCTGCAGGAAGGCATTCCTCTGCAGATTCGCGTCGGCGTTCACACCGGCGAGGTCGTCGTTCGTTCGATCCGCACCGACGACCTGCACACCGAATACGATCCGCTCGGGCATACGATCCACATCGCGTCGCGGATCGAGGGCATCGCGGCACCGACGTCGATTCTCGTCAGCGAATCCACCCACAAGCTGGCCGAAGGCTATTTCGAGTTCAAGGCGCTGGGGGCGACGCAGCTCAAGGGTATTCCCGCGCCGCTGCGCGTCTACGAGGTGCTGGGCCTGGGTGCGTTGCGCACGCGCCTGCAGTTGGCGGCGCATCGCGGTCTCGCGCGCTTCGTCGGCCGCGAAACGGAAATGGACCACCTGAACCGGGCGCGGGAGACCGTGAGCGCCGGACAGGGGCGCGTGGTCGGCGTGGCGGGGGACGCCGGCGTCGGCAAGTCTCGCCTGTTCCACGAGTTCAAGGAGCGTTCGCGGCGCGGCGCGCTGGTGCTGGAGACGTTTTCCGTATCGCACGGCAAGGCGTATTCCAATTTGCCGCTGATTGAACTCCTGAAGAATTATTTTCAGATCACGACACAGGACGACGAGCGGCGCTGCCGGGAAAAGGTGATCGGCAAGGCGCTCACGCTCGAGCGCAGTTTCGAGGACCTCGTGCCGTACGTCCTCTATTTGCTCGGCATTGGCGAAGGTGGGCCGGTACTCGTCGAGATGGATCCGCAGATCCGGCGCGAACGTACCTTCGACGCGATCAGGCAGCTTCTCGCGCGAGAGAGCCGGAACCAGCCGGTCCATCTGCTGTTCGAGGATCTGCAATGGCTGGACCGTGAAACGGAAGCCTTCCTCACCTACCTGATCGACCACGTGCCGGATGCGCGCATCCTGCTTCTGGTGAACTACCGGCCCGAGTATCAGCCCGCGTGGGCTCGTGCGGCGCATGGAAGCACCCTGCGGCTCGAACCGCTTGGCCCTGCCGATGCGCAAGGACTGCTCGCGGCGCTGCTCGGCGAGGATCGCACGCTCGTGCCGCTGAAACAGCTCATCCTGGAGAAGACGGAGGGCAACCCGTTTTTCATGGAGGAAGTGGTCCAGACGCTCGTCGAGGAGCGGTCGCTGCTCGGCGAGGCCGGGCGCTATCGCATCGTGGAGACGCCGGCCACGCTGCACATACCCACCACCGTGCAGGGCGTGCTCGCGGCCCGGATCGACCGGCTTCCGATCGACGAAAAGGAACTGCTGCAGGCGCTCGCGGTGATCGGCCACGAGTTTCCGTTCAGCCTGATCCGGCGCATTTGCGGCGAGGAGACGGCGCGGGACGACGAACTGCGGCGGCTCCTCGCGCATCTGGAGGCGGCGGAGTTCATCTACGAGTGCCCCGCCTTTCCCGAAGTCAATTACTCGTTCAAGCACGCGCTGACCCAGGAGGTGGCAGGGCGCTCGTTGCTCACGGAGCGGCGTACCACGCTGCACGAGCGCACCGCGCAGGCGATCGAGGTGCTGTTCCCGACACGCATCGCCGATTACTGCAGCGAACTTGCGCATCACTACAGTCAGAGCGGTAACGTTCCCAAGGCGGTCGAATACCTGCATCGCGCGGCTCAGCAGGCGTTGCGCCATGCGGCCCATCACGATGCGATGAATCATCTCGGCGCAGCGCTGGCGTTGTTGAAGGGCTTGCCCGACACACCGATGCGCGCGCATTCGGAGTTGGCACTGCTGCTTTCCCTCGGGCCCGTCTTGATGGATGTGCGCGGGTATGGCGCGAACGAGGTGGGCGAGGCCTACAGGCGCGCACTCGAATTGTGCGAGCGCACCGGAGAGGCATCGCAACGCTTCGCGACGCAATTGGGATTGCGGATACATCACGGGGTGCGCGGCGAGCATGCGCTCGGCCTGGAACTGGGCATGCAGATGCTCACGACGGCGCGGGAGGCGAACGATCCGGGCCTGCTCATCGAGGCGCATAGCGCGCTGGGTTCGTGCCTGTTTTTTTTGGGCGATTTCGGCGCTACCCGCACCCACGCGGAACAGGCGCTCGTGCTCTACGATCCGGATCAGCATCAGGCACACGCGTTCGCACACGGGGTGGATCCCGGCATCCGGGCACTTTGTTTCCTCATGCTGACGTTGTGGATTCAGGGGTATCCCGACCAGGCGCTCACACGCAGCGTCGAAGCGCTTGCGCTCGCGCAGAAGCTCGCTCATGGGCCCTCTCTGGCGTTCAGCCTGACCTACACGGCGCATCTGCATCAACTGCGGCGCGAGCCGACGCTGGCCGCCGAGCGCGCGGAAGCGGTCATTGCGGTGTCGACCGAGCACGGATTGCCGTACTGGCTCGCGTGGGGGACGCTGCTGCGAGGCTGGGCGACGAGCGTGCAAGGACGCCTCCAGGACGGCATTGCACAGATGCGGCTGGGCCTCGACGCGCAGCGGGCTGCCGGCGGCGAGGATCAACGTCCTTATGCCCTCGCATTGCTCGCCGACAGCTACTGGCGCGCGGATGACGAGAAGGCCGCACGGGGCATGCTGGATGAGGCGATGGCGATCGTCGAAAAATCCGGCGAGCATTGCTACGAGGCCGAGCTGTACCGGCTCACGGGAATCTGTCTGGCCGGCACGGCCGCCACGGCGCCTGAACGCGACGACGAAGCCATCGACTGCTTTCACAGAGCGATTGCGCGCGCGCGCCGGCAGGGTGCCAGGGCGCTGGAACTGCGGGCAGCGTCGGACCTCGCCCGGTTATTGCAGCGACAGGGACAGGCCGACGAGGCCAGGCAAGTGCTGTCCGACGTATACGCATGCTTCACGGAAGGCTTCGATACAAGCGACCTGCAAGAGGCAAAAGCGCTGCTGGACGCATTGGGCGCGTACGCAGGATGAATGGACCTGCGGCGGTCGACGACGCATCGTGTGACCACGTGCCGTCCGCGAACTGCCGCTGCTCGAGGAGACGGGCATGACAACCACGCACGCGAGACGCCGCCACGATGGTCCGCGCAAACCGATCACGCTGGCGCTGCAGGGTGGCGGGATGCACGGCGCATTCACCTGGGGCGTGCTCGATCGTCTGCTCGAAGACGGCAGGCTCGACATCGAGGGTGTCTGTGCAACCAGTGCCGGCGCGATGAACGCTGCCGTGCTCGCCTGCGGGCTGCTGAAAGGAGGTGAGGACGGTGCGCGCGAGGCGCTGCACGACTTCTGGCAGGCGGTCGCGCGATCGGCGGAGCGCTACAACCCGTTGCGCTGGGTGCCGTGGCTGAAGGGGACGCACAGCTTCGGGCTCGATCATTCGCCGCTTTATGCCTTCACCGACATGATGCTGCGCGTGTTCTCGCCGTATCAGTTCAATCCGAACAACCTGAATCCGCTGCGCGAAGTGCTCGAGAGCCAGGTCGACTTCGACGCGCTGCGCAAGCACTGCCCGATCCGGTTGTATCTCTGTGCCACCAACGTCGAGACGGGGAAGATCCGCATCTTCACCGGCGAGGATGTATGTGCCGACGCGGTGCTGGCATCGGCATGCGTGCCGACACTGTTCCAGGCGGTCGCGATCGATGGCGAGTACTACTGGGATGGCGGCTACATGGGCAATCCGGCCATCTATCCGCTTATCTACAATTGCGCGACGCGCGACGTCGTGATCGTGCACATCAATCCGCTCGTGCGCCGCGGGGTGCCCATCACGGCCGCGGAGATCCTGAACCGCATCAGCGAGATCAGTTTCAACTCGTCGCTGATGCGCGAGATGCGCGCGATCGCGTTCGTCACCGACCTGATCCAGCAGGGCACGATCAAGCGCGGCGAGATGAAGGAAATGCTGATCCATTCCATCCGCGCCGACGACGCGTTGAGCGCGTTGAGCGTATCGAGCAAGTACAACGCGGACTGGGGATTCCTGAGCGAGCTGCATGACCACGGACGACGCGAAGCCGATGCATGGCTCGCGCATCACTACGGGAACATCGGGCAGCGGTCGAGCATCGACATTCGCAGGGAATTTCTCTGAGTGCATGGCGGTAACGGCGGCGTGGGGCGAGCCTGTGCAGCCGCCACCGGCCAAGGAGCGAACGTGAACCAGATGCAGGAGCGGTTCGTTGCGTTGTGGTCGGGCAGCGGCGGGATCCATGCCGAGGAGGTCTATCGCTTGCTGGCGGAAGGCTATGCGGAGCCGATGCGGCATTACCACACGCTCGCTCACGTGAAACGCTGCCTGCGTCATGTCGACCTCGCGCGCGGCGCGATGCCCGATCCGGATGCGGTCGAACTCGCGCTCTGGTTCCACGACGTGATTTACGTCCCGGGCGCGAAGAACAACGAGCAGCGCAGCGCCGACTGGTTCCGGCACCTGGCGGCGGGGCGAATCGGCGCGTGCGACCGGATCTGCGCGATGATTCTCGCGACGACCCACGTCGGAATCGCAGCGGAACTGGATACCCGTTTCGTGTGCGACATCGACCTGGCCGTGCTGGGTGCGTCTCGCAGCCGATTTCGCGAAGACGGCCGCCTGCTCCGGGCCGAGCGCCCCGATCTTGACGACCGGGCTTATGACCTTCATGAACGGTCGATTCTTCGCTGGCTGCTCGTTCGTCCGCGCATCTATCTGACCGATTTTTTCTACACGCGTTGCGAATCGAGTGCGCGCCGGAACCTGAACTGGCGGCTGGCGTTGCCGATTCAGGAGTAACGGCGACAGACGGTCCGATGCGCCAGGCCGCCTGCGGAGCAATCGGGAATGCTGTTCTCGATGAATGGGCGGTTCATTCCATTTCGCATTTGAAGTCGAGCCCAATCCGGTTGGAATGAAAAATGATTCAAGTGTTTGATTCGAATTAAAAAACGATCCATGAGAGACATTTATTTTTCCGATTTTTGTCGATAAGGTTCGATTCGGTGAAAGTGATTTGTCAGAAAGCGTGACGATGAATCATCGCTTGCCGCGGTTTCATTTGACCGCCGCTTTTGCCGATCCGTGTGTGCGACGACGTGTCGACAGGCCTCTCTGCCCGGGATCTTGCGGCAGGCTCGACGTGCGCATATCCATTCCGACATCAATCGCATGAGGGCTCATGAACAAGATCATCCGCAGAGTGGCTGCTTCCGTGATGCCACGCTCGTTGGCCGGCATGGCGCTGCTGGTCGCGGCGGCCGGTGCTCACGCGCACGGCCGTTTGACCGAACCGCCTTCGCGCATCGTGCTGTGCACGCAAGGCCAGAATCCGGATTGCCCTGTCGACGCGTGGCACGCGAACGCGATGGAGAACGGCAAGTTCTTCCCCGCGACGCAAAGCGGCCTGTCCGATCCGTTTGCGCCGGCCGACGCGAAGAATGCCGCACCGCCGGCGGACGGCGAAATCGCCGGCGCCAGCACGAATGGCCCGCTGCCCGTGCTGAACGAGCAGTCGCCGGGCCGCTGGCAGAAGATCCCGCTACGGCCGGGCGCGTTGCAGAATTTCAAATGGGAATTCAGCGCCGTGCACAAGACGCGTCGCTGGAACTACTTCATTACGCGCGCCGACTGGAACCCGTCGGAAAAGCTGACGCGCGCGCAGTTCGAGCCCACGCCGTTCTGCACGATCCAGAATCCCGGCCAGCCCTACTGGGATCCGAACGCGAACCTGGTGCCGCAGCAGCCGACCATTCACCAGTGCCGGTTGCCGATGCGTAGCGGTTACCACGTCATCCTGGCGGTGTGGGAGGTCGCGGATACGGCGATGGCGTTCTATCAGGTCGTCGACGCGACGTTCACCAACGGCGATACGACACGCAGCCCGTTCTGATACGGCCGCGACATGACGCGCCGGGCGACGCCCGGGGCGTCATCGATTGAAGAACGTCCGGCACGGACGCGGTGGGCCGTACCGGCACGGCAACCGGTTATCCGGCGACCACCTGGTTGCGACCGAGATGCTTCGCGCGGTACAGGCGTTCGTCCGCCTTGCGCAGGATCGCGTCGATCGTTTCGCCATCCCGACCGAATTCGGACGCGCCGACGCTCACGGTGACCTTGATCGGTTCGCCGATGCCTGCCTCGAACGGCGCGCCCGCGATCGCCGCGCGGATGCGCTCGCCGATCGACTGGGCGGTGTCCAGCGCGGCTTGTGGCAGCAGCACCATGAATTCCTCTCCGCCCACCCGCGCGACGCCATCGTACGGCCGGATCGCATCGACGCATTTGTCGACGAAGCGTTGCAATACCTGGTCGCCCGCCTGATGCCCGTAACTGTCGTTGATCGCCTTGAAGTGGTCGAGGTCGAGCGCGAGCAACGAGAACGGTGCGCCGTTGCGCTTGGCGCGGTTGATTTCCGCTTCCACGCTTTCAATGAATTGCCGCCGGTTGGTCGCGCCCGTGAGCGGGTCCGTGGCCGCCAGGTGCTCGAGCTTTTCGTTGGTCCGTTGCAGCGCCTGCAGCGCGCGCTCGGTCCTGGCCATCGCTTCCCGCAACCGGGCAAACAGTTCCGCCTGGCTGTAGATCTTCGAAAACGAACGGGTCGTTTGAAAGGCCTGCACCACGCCGAAACTGAGCAGGAAGAAGCCGGCCGCGAAAATCGCATGCGCCAGCCACCACATGTGATTCCACGGCCGCCCGAGGATGAAGGCGAGCGACGAGAGCGCGAACGACGTGACCGAGATGCCGTAGATCGTCATCAGCGGCGAGCGGATGCGGCGCACGACCAGCGCGACGACGTTCACGACCGAGAGCAGCAGTGCGCCGCCCTCCATCGACAGGCGTACCCACAGGTTGCCGGCCATGGGAGAGTAGGCGATCACGGCGACCGCAACGTCGACGAGCCCGAACAGCGCGAGCCAGGGTAACCAGATGCGGGGATCGGCGCGGGTTGCCGCGCTGTCGGCCTTGCGGCTATAGGTGAGTTGCCCGACGAAGATCAGGATCGACATGGTCAGGCGCGACGCCGGCCCGTACAGCAGGAACAGCCAGATATTGTGATGCGCCATGCCGGTGAACGCGCCATGCAACGCATAGACGAGCGAAAAGCCCAGAAAGCCCAGCGTCAGCCAGCGCAGCAACGGCTCGCCCGACAGGCGATAGCAGCGCCAGCAGACGTACGTGACGAACGCGCCTTCGAGCGTGGCGGCCGCAATCGCCAGTTCGTGAAAGGCGTGATTCTCGAATTTCAGCGACGGGTCCTGGAAGAAGTACAGGTAGGCGATCAGATACGCAGGCACCAGCGCGAAGCCGACCAGCAGGAGCCTCGCATACACCCGGGTGACGACTTGGGCGGTGCGGGTCGACGTTTGGGTGGCGGCATTGACGGTCATGTTCGGCCTCCGGGTTCGGTGGATGCATCAAGGGCGGGAACGGCAACGTCACGTGATGACGGGTCGACCGTCAAAACGATGCGGCAAAAACATGTCGCCTTAATTTCGCCGATTTGAACAATCGGCCAAATGGCTGCGAGATATCTGTTTGAATTATCGAATGGCGACAATTTCAATATGGAAATGCGATCGCGTGAATATTTCGGATTTCGATATTGATGGAAATAATCGATTACAGGGTTGCTGCCTGATGATTATGTAGTATAACAAAGCAACGCAAGCGCGCCGGATTGAAGCTTTACTACATTTTCCGCCTTGCGGCAGACCCGCCATCGCGGGCCGGCGTGACAACTTCACGATACCGCTTGCATCGCGTTGTTAAGGGCATCCGGTCCCGAACGAAAGTGGGGGATGACATGTTTCATCAGTATTGGCCGAAGTCTTAGCGTTTTCCGTCGTTGATATAAAAAGCAGGATCAGTATAGAAATTTTTCATCGAATGGCAATTTGTAAGGTTGATTTCTTCTGAATTCGACCTGGGCGGAGCTTTGTCAATCGAAAGGGGGCGCCACGAACCAGATGCGGCGCCGCGGGCAGTTACACGGCGCTGAAAGGCCAGGATCTGGTCACCGGGGGACGCCAGGGTTGATTTGATGGCGATATTTGATCGGTAGTGCGTATCAATAATGCTGGCGCTCGCCGTCATGGCGCGTGGCGGGTTTCCGTTACGCCCGTGTGGGCGGAGCGCATCTTCCTGAAATATGCTCCGGCACGGTTTGCGTGAAAGACCGGTGCCGGTCATGCGTCAAACACGATGAGGGCATGAAAATGAAGAGCAACCAAACCGGATTCATGAAGCGATCGACCTTGAGGGGCGCGCTGGCGCTTCTGCTGGCAGGGTCGTTTTTCGGCGCCGGCGGCGGCGCTGCCGCGGCGGGCGGGACGAGTACCGGCACGGCGCCGGCCTTCGTCTATAGCCCGTACAAGGACGCGACGATTTCGATGAACTGGAACACGAACGTCATCTCGACGAACGTCACAGGCCAGTTGAGCCCGGTGCTGTCGGTGTTGCCAACCGGTGTGCGTACGCTGACGCTCGCGTTCGCGACCGGTGAATGCGGCAGCGAGAACTGGGCGGGCGTCGACGGCGGCGCGATGGCGGCCGCCAATGTACCGCTTTTCACCGCGGCCAATGTGAATTACGTGATTTCCACCGGCGGCGCGGCCGGCATGTTCACGTGCGGGACGGATGCGGGCATGACGGCCTTCATCAATCGTTATGCGTCGAGCAACCTGATCGGGATCGATTTCGACATCGAGGGCGGGCAGACGCAACAGGTGATCAACGATCTCGTCCAGCGTGTGGCAGTCGCCCAGCAGAATTATCCCGGCCTGCGCTTCAGCTTTACGCTGGCGACACTGGCGCCTTCCCAGCAGGGTGCGACCACGGCCAGCTCGTGGGGCGCCAGCGCACCCGACAGCTTCAACGTATATGGCGATTGGGTCATGCAGGCGATTCAGGCGGCCGGCCTGAAGAACTACACCATCGACCTGATGACGATGGACTACGGGTCGGCGAGTGCGGGGAACTGCGTGGTAGCGAACGGCACGTGCCAGATGGGGCAGTCGGCGATCCAGGCGGCAATGAACCTGCATGACCACTGGGGTGTGCCGTACAGCCAGATCGAGCTGACGCCGATGATCGGCGGCAACGATGTGGCCGGCGAGACCTTCACGCCGGCGGACGCGGACACCGTGGCGCAGTTCGTGAAACAGAATGGTCTCGTGGGTGTCCACTTCTGGTCGTTCGACCGTGACGTCGATTGTCCGCCCGGCGCCGCATCGTCGACGTGCAACTCCATCGGCGGTGTCGGTACGCTCGGTTATACGAACCGGTTTGCCAACGACCTCGCGCCCGGCCAATGAACGAAGATGGGCGAGGGAGGAGACCACGTGGGCCGTCCGCATCATTGCGATGCGGTTTCCCGTGGTCTCCGGTTTCCGCGAGCGGCAACCGGAGGAATGGCCGAATGCCTCCGTTGAACGGCAACTGCCGCTGAAATCATCAAGGTCAACCGGTGACCCCTCCGGATCGTGCGCTCGAGTGTCGACGGCCGGGCCGCCGACACTCGCCGGATTGAATCGTCGGGGCGGAGGGTCAGCGTCCGCCCCCGGACGACGCGCCACGCTTGTCGAAGAAATGCCCCATCAGTTCGAGCAGCGGCCGGCGTCGCTTGGTCAAGGCGAAGGACCACTCGTGGGTCTGGCGCGGCACCTCGGCGGCCGAGACCGCATCGAGGTGCCGTTGCGCGCGAGGCAGGTCATACCACGGCAACCACGGATACGCATGATGGGCGACGTGAAGATTGAAATTCAGGATCACCCAGCGTGACCAGACGGGCACGTTGGCGCAGCTGTGCGAGACCACGTCCTGCTCCCAGAGCGGCGGGCGTGCCGCGTCGTCGGCCAGCAGCGGGATCTCGGCGTGATGCGGAAGGTTGAGCAGTTCGACGGCCATCAGCAACACGATCCACAGGATCGTCGAGAACGCGATGAGGCTGCCGAGCACACCCGCGCGATACGCCAGCGCGCCGACCGCCGCATAACCGGCCAGGTAGACCGCGCTGAATGCAATCTCGGTGTTCGATTTCGCGCGGTTCGCCGGCGTATCGCGTTGCAGGAACGGCGTAATCCAGTGGCTCAGGAAATGATTGAACGCCATCATCGGGATCCAGTGCCGCCAGATGAATTCGAGCGTACGTGCGCCGCGTTCCGTCATCACGGAGAACTTCTGGATCATCTTGCGATTCTCCGGATCCCGTGACGGATGCGCGGTCCACGCGTGATGGCCCAGATGCGTCCTGCGCCGCGGCAGGTACGGCAAGCCGATGATCCATCCGCAGAGATGTCCGATGGCCTCGTTGCAACCGTGCGAACGCGATGCGGCGTTATGGAGTGCCTCGTGCATGATCAGATAGAGGTGAATCAGCGCGAGCATCGCGAGGACGAGTGCCGCGGGACGTCCGAGCCCGCCGGCAAGCCAAAGCATCCACGCAGCGCCAAGCAATGCGATATCGGCGAGCCACAGCGCGAGCGTGACGTATCCCGTGGGGCCGTTCGGCAATGTCGCCTTGACCGCGCGCCATTCGTCTTTGGTCATGTACTACCTCGATTGAGTGGATGGATTGGGGAGGTGTCAGACGGACAGGATGCGTTGGCCGATCTCGCGGTAGGCGGCATCGAGCATGTCGATGTGTTCGTCGAGTCCGTTCTTGCTCGCGAAGCCGCTATCTCGCCGGGCGAGCAGCAGGCAGTCGTAGCGCGCGCCGCGGCTCCAGTGCCACGCCGGCAGATAGGCCGTGATGCGGAATCCGGCTTCAAGCATCGCCTTGACCAGTGTCAGCTTGTCGGCGAGCACGATCGCGCCCACATAGGTCGTCGTGCTGCGCCGTTTCAGGAAGCGAAGCAGATCGGCTGCGACATCGCGCTCGGTCATGAACGGGCCGCCGGCATGCTGGCAGAGATAGATCGCATCGGCCCGCTCGTCGGCGCGAAACGTGAAGCCATCCGAGCAATCGTCCCCATGCCCCCAGAAGCAGGTATCGGGGTAGGGTTCCGGCGTACCCGCGAGACCGAGCGGTTCGAAGATCGCGCTGCGCAGAACCTCGGACTCGCGGAATATCGGAGAGCGCGGCAGGCAATGCCTGAAGCGCGGCGAGCGGAATTTTTCGATCGCGACGACGTGATGTTCACGCACGCCATGCGCGCTGTCGGGCGACCCGTCGTGTCCGACCACGACGCCATCGACATGACGCTGCAACGCGCGCAGCGCGATATCGGTGCGGGCAATCGCGAATGCCAGGTCATGATCCGCGGCCGGCATCGTGTCGATCGCGGATTGCATCAGCGCCGACAGTACGCCCAGGTGACGATGGTGCCGGGAAATCATTGCGCGACCGTATTCCCACGAGCGATTCTGTGCGTTGTAGCTGACGCTCATGCAACCGATCGCGGCTTGCGTCTCCTCTTCGGCCACAAACCACAGCTCCGACTTGTTCGATACGGCGCTCCTCACGTAGCCCGCATCGAGACAGGGATGCGAAGAGTCGCCATATTCCCGTTCGAACAGCGCGCAGATGCGTGATGTGTCCGACACCGTTCCGCGACGTATCCGCAATTGCCGGTGGCCGCTGTCGTCGGGCTTGACGCTATTCCTGCCTGCCATGTTGCTGCCAATTGAATTCATCGCGTTGCTTGCCCTGGTGATGGTTGATGGCTGCGCCAGTCGGGTGGCGACCTGCGCATCGTCGGCGACGACTTTAATTAGCATTACGTTTAATTGTCAAACAAATTTAATCGGCATAACCATTGTTGATTTCATTTGAATGATGAAGGTGATGGTTGTCGAAAATGAGAGTGGAGTTGGAGGGCGGATGGATGAGAGTCGCTTCTGTGGCTGGTCTAGAGGCTGGGTGTCTCAGGTCGCCTGAAAAAGCGATCAAGAAATAAAACTGGAGCGCGAGAATTGCTGCTCCGAGATTGAATAATTCGGTCGAGTGATTGGATTGGTGTAAATAAATTTTCGTGTGACATCGGTTCCAATTATTGCTTTACGAAACGCGCTTGTTTTATTTTTACTTTTTATGAATTAGTGGCGTTCCTATAAAACCTTCAATTTTCCGGCCGCGGCCGACGCGCTTCGGCAGTTCCCGGTCATCGCGAGGTTGACGGCCTGCCACCGTCCGCGATGCCGACAAAAATCGACAAATCGGAACAGATGGGCGTGGTGTTCCCGCCTACCATCCGCACGTATCTCGCGCATTCCCGTACCACTGCAGCATCGGCAGATGCCTCGCCCGCATTTCGCTGCACGCGTCTTCCCCACACCCTCGCATCCTGACAAGCCGCCAACAGGCAAAGGATTCGCCATGTCCGCAAGATCGTTCGCTTCATTCGTGCTGATGCTGCTGCTTGCGGCGTGCGGAGGCGACTCCGATTCGTCCGTGCCCGGCAGCGCGTTTGCGGCCGCTTCGGCGCGTGCGGCGCAGGCCGCCGCGTGGAAGCCGCTCGTGCCGGGCACGAGCTGGCAATGGCAGATCGACGGCAACCGGATCAACGAGACGGTGCTGGACGGCGTGAACAACCCGCGCAAGATGTTCGACGTCGACATGGAGCTGACCGATGCGGGCACGATCCGGCGCCTGAAGGCGAAGGGCATCTATGTCGTCTGCTACATGGAGGTGGGCGGGCGGGAAGACACCCGAGGAGACGCCGGCAAGTTTCCGGACAGCGTGCTCGGCAACCCCGTCGAAGGATATGAGGATCACGAGCGCTGGCTGGACATTCGCCAGACCGCGATCCTGATGCCCCTGATGCTGGCGCGGCTCGACCAGGCGAAGCAAAAGGGCTGCGACGGCATCGAGCCGGACCTCGACGACAGCTATCGCCAGGAAACCGGCTTTCCGCTGACGCGTGACGATCAGCTGCGATACAACACGGCGCTGATCGCCGCCGCGCACGATCGCGGGATGTCGATGGGCCTCAAGAACGGCTCGGGTATCGCCACCGCGATGGCGAAAGTGGCCGACTGGGCGCTCAACGAGCAATGCAACCGATTCCACGAGTGCGGCGACTACGCGAGCTTCATCGCACTGAACAAGGCCGTGTTCAATGTCGAGTACACGCGTCCGGACGGCATGAAACTCGCGGATTTCTGCCCGGCGGACAATCAGGCCAATTTCGACGGCATTCTGAAACTGTCGAGCGACACGCTCTCGGCGCTGCCGCGCGTGGCTTGCCGGTTCGAGTGAGCGGCGGGGCGCGGATGACGGGCTTCTTCATGGCGAAGCGGACGTGCCTGCCGCGCGCGCGTCGGTCCTGACCGCCTCATCGCGGTCGAGCGTCGCGTGGTAGCCGCGGAACGGGCCGCCCGCGACGCCGATTTCTGTCGGGCGAATCGGCGGCCATTTCGCGCGTTCACACGCTCGCGATGTTTTGCGTCAACGTGGATGGTCTGGCATCCCTGTCGGAGGATGTCTGCAGGATCGTGTCGTGTCTCGCCGAGCGCGATCGCTTCGGCAGTGAAGTGATGACGACACTGGCATCGCGACGTGCTCGAACGAATCGCGCGGAGCCGGCTGATGCGCGAGTCGCTCGATCACGACGCCACGACGCGCGTGTAGCGCGCATGACGCCGCAGAACGATGTATTGCGAATCCCTTTGACCGGGTTTCGGCTCCGTACGGCGCGGGCTCGTGCATGGAATTCGCTTGCGTTCGCATGGATCCATTGCTATCACAGTGACACGGATCGCAACGCCGCTACGGGCGTGGCTTTTTTCATCTGCGTGAACCTGTCCACGAAAGGAATCGATCACTGTGACTGCGCCCATCGCCAAGAAAATCATGATCATTCGTCATGCGGAAAAGCCGGACGACAACGGCAAGCCGTACGGCGTGAACGCGAATGGGGAGCAGGACAAGGAGAGCCTGATTCCGCTGGGCTGGCAACGCGCCGGCGCGCTGGTTGCGTTGTTCGATCCCGCGCGAGGCCCGCTGCAGAGCGCGGCGCTCGCGAAGCCGGGCGTGCTGTTCGCGGCGGGCGTCGCGCCGCATGCGAAGAGCCGGCGGCCGACCGAGACGGTCACGCCGCTGAGCCAGCGCATACCGCTCGAGCTCGACACGACCTATACGAAAGGGCAGGAGGCCGACGTCGCGACGGCGGCGCAGCGCAGCCAGGGCGTCGTGCTGATCTGCTGGCAGCACGAGGACATCCCCGCGATCGCCGCCCATCTGCCGTTGTCGAACGGACCGGTGCCGTCGAAGTGGCCGGGCGATCGCTTCGACATCGTCTGGGTGTTCGACCTGCAGCCGGCTACCGGGCGCTACGCGTTCAGCCAGGTGCCGCAGCAACTGCTGGCGGGCGACTTGCCGTCGGTCATTGCGTCGTGACGTGCGTGTATCTGCCGTGACGAAGTCGGCGAGGAAACCGCGAGGGCAATGATCGCCAGACAGGGCGATGCGAAGCGCGGACCCAAGGGGAAGCAAGGTCGCGCGTGAGGCCGCCGGGCGGCCCCGGATGCACGCCGGCACCCAGGACCGTCCGGCGTCGCGATCAGAACTTGTGACGCATGCCCAGTGCGACGATTTCCTGCGACTTCGTGCCGGCATAGCCGTACGAACCGATCGATGCCTGCGCATCCTGCGTGACCAGTTGCCCGCTCGCATTCACGACCTGCTGCTGGCCGCTCGCATGCTGGTACGCGCCGATCAGATAGATGTCGGTGCGCTTCGACAGCGAATAGTCGGCGCCCAGCGACACCTGGTGATACTTCGCGTCGACGTTGCCGCTCGCCTTCGTGTACGCATAGCCGATACCGAGCAGCAGCGGCGCCGATGCCTGGTACGTGACGAACGCGCGACCGGTGTTGTACTTCTGCGTGTTGGCGAAGCCGGCGAGCGAATCGCCGTCGCGCCGGTACTGCGCGTTGCTGTAGCCGAGGCCGAGCGTGACCGGGCCGATCGCATACTGCCCCGCGACCTGCGCGATGCCGATGCTCTTCGCGCTCAGGTAGCCGCTGTTGATCGGGCCGTCGAAGATCGCGTCGGACGAACCGCTCCAGCCCGTGGCGCGTGCGGCGCCGTTCACGTTGTTGGTGTAGAAGTAGCCGCCGGCGATGCCCAGCGGGCCGTTGTTGTACGCGGCTGCGATTGCGTACGTCAGGCCCGAGCCCGTCGAGCCGGCGACACCGCCGAAACCGTACATCGCCTCGACCTGCAGGCCGGACAGCACCGGCGACGTGTACTTGACCGTGTTGCTCACGCGCAGGCTGTTGTCGTTGTTGTCGACGTCGCCGGGCGTCGCGAAGATGCCGCCGAAATAGTTGTCGCCGGTGACACCCTGAACCAGGTCGACGATCGGGTCGTACTGGCGGCCCAGCGTGACGGTGCCGTACTGGCTGCTCTGCAGGCCGACGAACGCCTGGCGGCCGAACATGCGGCTGCCCTGGCCGAGGCGGCCCGTGCCCGAATTGAAGCCGCTTTCGAGCTGGAACACGGTCTTCAGGCCGCCGCCCAGATCCTCGCTGCCCTTCATGCCCCAGCGGCTGCCCGACAGGTTGCCGCTGCCCATTTGCCACAGATTGTTGCCGGTGCCGCTGTTGCCGTGAACGTACGTGATCGACGTGTCGATCACGCCGTACAGCGCGACGTTCGACTGTGCGTGCGCCACGCCGGCGACACCCAGCAGCGACAGCGAGAGAGCGGACAGTGCGAACTTCTTCATCGTTGAATTTTTCATGCGAGAGCGGTGCTTGTTTAATTAAGGACTGTGAATCAATTGAAAGGTCGATACGAGCGCTCGCGGCGATTCAGTCGACCCTTCGTTGTGTCCGTCGGCCGGATTCCCGATGACGCGATTTCCGGAGACACGGCAGTGTTGCGGCCCTTGGTGACATACACATGAAAAACCACAAAAGAGCATGAATTGGCTGAAATTGCCACGTCGCGTTGCGGGCGACGGAGATTCGCTTCGGATGCGTGACACGGCTGCGGGTGTGTTGCATGGATTGCTGTTCCGATGGGCGAGCGAATCGTGTTCGAGCGATACAGTCACTGCTTTTCGACCGGTTATCCCTATGTCGACGGTGGAATCGATCAACGTGATTGGAGCGCGTGCGAACACAGCGAGCCGACGGTTCGACGTAAACTTCCTCCGTGTCGTGAAATGGCAAAATATGCCAATTCATGCTTTTTTGTGGTTTTTCATTTGGATGTCATCTCGCGTCGCGATAGTGTGGAATCGGGCGCCAGTCCCGGGAGCGAACGGGTTCGTTCGCCTCGCACCCGGGAATACGTCCATGGGACGCGGCCAGCAGCAACCGATGCGCTCGCCCCGAAGGGGCGGCGCGTGTCATCTCGACAGAAGGAAAGTGCAATCGTGAACGCTATCGCAGCGGCAGATTCTTATGACGTGGTCGTCGTCGGCGCCGGTATCGTCGGCCTCGCCCATGCCTATACGGCGGCACTCAAGGGGCTGCGCGTCTGCGTGATCGAACGCGACGCCGCCTGCGTGGGCGCGTCGATCCGCAATTTCGGCTTCATTACCGTCACCGGGCAGCACGCCGAACACAGCTGGCGGCGTGCGCGGGCGAGCCGCGAGGTCTGGGCGGACGTCGCACCGCAAGCCGGCATCGACGTGCTGCACAAGGGCCTGCACCTGATTGCGCGTCGCCCCGAGGCGATGCACCTGATCGATGCCTTCATGCAGACCGGCATGGCCGACGGCTGCCGGGTCATGACGCCCGGCGAAGCGGCGGCCGTTGCACCGGAGCTGCGGCTGGACGGCGCGCAAGGCGTGCTGCACAGCCCGCATGAATTGCGCATCGAGCCGCGTACCGCGATCCCGCAGCTGGCCGCCTGGCTGGCGGAACGCTTCGGCGTGCGGTTCCGCTACGGCGAGATGGTGCACGAGGTGCGCACGCCGACCGTGCGTACGTCGCGCGGCGTGGTGCACGCGGAGCGCGTGATCGTCTGCGGCAATGCGGACAGCCGTCACCTGTATGGCGACTGGTTCGCGCGGCACAAGGTGCGGCTGTGCCAGTTGCAGATGCTGCGCGTGCGGCCGCGCCGCCCGCTGGCGCTGCGCGCCGCGGTGATGAGCGACCTCAGCCTGCTGCGTTACTCGGGTTTCGCGGCGCTGCCGGCCGCCGACGCATTGCGCACGCGCCTGAAGGCGGAAGAGCCCGTGTGCCTCGGATACGGTATCCACCTGATCGCGGTGCAGAGCGCCGACGGCAGCCTCGTGGTGGGCGATTCGCATGAATACGGCGCTGCACCGCTACCGTTTGCGACGCAGGAGATCGATGCGCAGATCCTGCGCCTGCTGCACGAGACGCTCGAGATGCCGGAACTGGACATCGTCGAACGCTGGACCGGCAGCTATCCGTCGGCGGCCGATGCCGATTGCGTGATCGAGGCACCGGACGACGCTACGCGCGTCGTCGTCGTGACGAGCGGGGCGGGGATGAGCACGGGCTTCGGGATCGCGCAGGACGTGTTTGCAGCGTGGTGATGGCGTGAACATGCGTGTCGCACAGTCGCCGGATGCGCGCGACTGATGATCGATGGGGCTGCCCGCGTCGGGCTGGTCGGGTTCATCGGTCAAGCACGTCCTTGCCATGTCGACCTGTCTGAGTGCGAGCCGCCTGCGACACGGCGCGCACCCGACTGCGGCCGCCCCGCGCGGCGCCCCGGTCCTGTCGCGCCGACGATCCGGGCTCGATTCGCGTTCACGGTTGCAGTGCGCCGGACCATGCGGGCAACGCCTCGCCGTGATAGACGCCGATGATCTTTGCCGCCACGTTGGGTTGCTGATAGCTCTCGACGAGCGCACGAACCCACGATGCATTCGCATCGCTAGCATTGACGGCGATGACGTTGCGATACGGATTGCCGGCCACGTTTTCCTGGGCGATGCGCTCCTGCGGAATGCGGATGCCTGTCTTGATCGCCCAGTCCGTATTGATGACGGCGGCATCGAGATCGTCGATCGCACGCCCCACGATGCCCGCGTCGAGCTCGCGAATCCGGATGTGCTTCGGATTGCGGTCGATGTCGCGTATCGTCGGCAGGGCACCTGAACCGGTCCGTAACGTGATGAGGCCAAGTGCCTGCAGAAGCCGGAGCGCGCGCGTCTCGTTGCTCGGATCGTTGGGCACGCCGATCGTCGCGCCGTCGGGCAGGTCCTGCACGCGCTTCACCTTCCGTGAATAGAACCCGATCGGCCCGACATAGGTGAAGCCGACCGGCACGATCGCGTAATGACGCGCCTGTTTCTGCGCATCGAGGTACGGGACGTGCTGGAATGAATTGGCGTCGAGGTCATGTGTCGCCAGCGCTTCGTTGGGCAGCGTGTAGTCGGAGAACTGCGTCACCTTGATTGTCAGGCCCCGCTTTTCCGCATTGGCGGCAACTACCCGCCAGACTTCGTCGTCTCCGCCCGACATGATCCCCACGCGCACAACCTGGGCTGCTTGCGCGGGGTGAGTGGAGCCGATGCCGAGTAGCGCGGCGATCCAAGCCGCAGCCAGGGATTTTCTGTTGATCCAGTTCATGTTGACTGCCTTCGATGAATGCCCCGTCACGCGATGCGGATGTGCGAGGCGGTTGATAAACGGTTCCGGTACGACGGTAAGTCCGCCGCTATCCTGATGAAACAATCGAGCGCCGATCAGAACCGGTGATTGATTCCGATGAAAGCGAGTGCTTGCGATGCGCCGCCGGCGGCAGGCCAGTCGTCGCCGATGGCCGCGCGCGCCTCGCCGTTGCCGTTTTGTCCGAATGCCCGTCCGTAGCCGATCGCTGCATAGAGATCTGTCGTCTTGGACAGGCTGTAGCCGGCGGATACGACGACGGTTCGATAGATTGCGGACGAATCGCCGTGCGAGCGCATGTAGTCCACGCCGATCTCGCTCGACCATGCGGGCGACATCTTCCAGTACGCGTAGAGCGAGACGTTGTTGTAGATCTCCGGGTGCCGGAACGACGACCATGAGTCGGGGTGATAGTCCGACAGGCTGTAGTAGCCGCCGAGCGTGACAGGGCCGACGTCGTAGGCGATGCCGGCGCGCACGACGTCGTAGGCGCGGGCGCTCGAATAGGCCGAGTTCGCCGGAGAGAAAAAGACGGCGGACGCATTGCCGGTTCCGCGCGCCGACACCAGCGGATTGCCGTTGTCCGCGTGGACGTAGCCGGCCGCGATCCTGAGCGGCCCGGACGTATAGTTGAACGCCGCGGCATACGACTGGTCGGAGCCGGCGCCGCCGGCGTGGTTGCCGAACGCGTACGTCGCGCCGATCTGGAGCCCCGACCACACCGGGCTGAGCCACTGGACCGCGTTGCTCATCTTGATCGCGCCGTCGGCCAGATCGACGTCTCCAGGTGCGGCGGAAAAGCCGAAATACCAGTTGCCCTGAATCGGCCCGACGAGCGCATTGAGCAGCAGCAAGTGCTGGCCGAACGTCAGTTCACCGTAGCGCGTGCTGTTGATGCCGACATAGGCCGCGCGCCCGAATAGCTGGTTGCTGCCGCCGAGCGCGCCGGTGTTCATGTTGAAGCCGCTTTCGAGCCGGAAGATGACGCTGTTGCCGCCGCCGATATCCTCGCTGCCCTTCAGGCCGAGCCGCGAGACCAGCCAGTTGTTGTGCTGCAGGCCGATCTGCGTGCGCTGGCCACCGGTGTTGCGAACGTACTGAATAGATTCGTCGAGCACGCCGTAGAGCGTGACGGAACCGTCCGCGTGCGCCAGGTCGGCGGTGCACGCGGATACGAGCGACAGGCAGACCCATCGGGCGATTGTCATGGTGTCGGCTGGAAGGAAAAGGCGATGAGGCGGAGCGCGCCGGCTCAACCGGGCGCCATGCGCCGGCCGTGCGCGCATGGGCACGAGCGGGCAGGCGCTGTCGGCTGCCGGCGGCGAATGTCGAGATCGGCTGTCGGCTATTGCGCCAGCGACGCGCGAAGCGTGGTGCCGGGATATTCGGTACGGAACAGCCCGCGCTCTTGAAGAATCGGCACGACCGACCGGTTGAAATCCTCGAACGACGCGGGCATCGCGACCGGCGTCACGATGAAGCCGTCGCAGCCGCGCTGCTCGAACATCTGCTGCATCCGGTCGGCGACCTGTTCGGCGGTGCCGACCAGTTGCGGGCACAACTCGCTCGTCGCGTACAGCCGGCATGCCTCGCCCAGCGTCAGGTTGCCGGCCTTCGATGCACTGAGCATGATGTCGAATGCGCCGCGCGAGCCCGAGTCGAGTTCGATGTCCTGAAGCGGCCTGTCCATCGGGAAGTGCGTGAAGTCGATGCCGAGATGCGCCGATGCGAGGCTGACCGCAAGCTCCTCGTCGACGAGACTGTTGATGTAGGCCTGCTTCTCGCGCGCGATGTTTTCGGTTTCGCCGATGATCGGGTCCACCGACGTCAGGATCGCGCAATCGCTTTCGCGTCGGCCGTACTGCGGCAGGCGGCGCTTCAGGTCCGTGTAGAACGCCTGCATGTCCGGCAGTGCGTGCTGCAACGTGAAGACTATTTCGGCCCAGCGTGCGGCGCACTGGCGGCCGCGCTCCGACGAACCGGCCTGCATGATGACGGGGCGGCCCTGAGGGCTCGGCGGTACCGTCAGCGGCCCTTTCGTCTGCACGTATCGGCCGGCATAGTCGAACGATCTGACCTTCGACGCATCCATGAACCGGCCGCTCGCCTTGTCCACGATGAATGCGTCCGGTGCGATGCTGTCCCACAGCCGGAAGCATGCTTCGAGCATTTCGTCGGCGCGATCATAGCGCTGGTCGCGCGGGAGCAGGTCGCGGCCGTAGCGCCGGGCCTCTTCCTGCGACGTCGAGGTTACGACGTTCCATGCGATCCGTCCGCCGCTCAGCAGATCGAGCGTGCCGAGTGCACGCGCCACGCCATAGGCTTCGAAGAAGCTGCTCGATACCGTGACGCCGATGCCGAGATGACGCGTGGCCTGCGCAATCAGCATCGCGACCGGCAGCGGATCGAGAAAGCTCAGTTGCCCGCCCTTCGCGATCGTGGTTTCGTTGTGGAAGCTCTGCGAGTCGCCGCAGAACACGGCGTCGAAGCACGCATCCTCGAACAGCTTGCCCATCCGTGCCCACCAGTCGGGATCGAGAAAACGGTTCTCCGTCGTCGGATGGCGCCACATGCCGTGGTGATGGAGCGCGGGTCCGGTCGAGAGAATCGCTACGAGGTGCATCTGGCGTGACATGACGTTTCCTTCCTGACGGTCTGTTCGGTTTGTGAATGGGTGGTGGTCCGGTGTGTGCGGAACATGCGCATTGCCATCGCGTATCGCATCGCCTTCCGGGTTCGTCGACGGGCAATGTCCGGGCGTGGCGTCACGGGTTGTCGAGACGCTGGGCGAGCGTCGTCGACGCCTTCTGAAATGCATCGCGGCACCGGAGCAGCGCTCGAAGATAGCAACGCCGCGATGCGTGATGAACCAAGCATTTGACGAATGAATATTCCGATGCGGCACGCGCAGCGATGCGGGTTCAGGCGTCGATAGTTTTGAGCATGCGTGCAGCGCTCGATCGTTCAGACGCGATACGTCATCGGTTGCGGGCGCAACCGGATCGCGTTCTGGTACGGAAGTCGATGATCGAAAATAAAAATGCCGGCCTGAATCTCAGGTGTCGGCAATGCGGCAACGATGGCGCACGGAGGTGCAACCTGCGCGGCATGCGTGATTGACTTGATGTGGTGTGCGGATCGAGTCGGAGAAAATGACAAGCACTGCGACGTTGAAAAAAATCGTCGATGCAGGATATCGCGCGAGGCGTCAGCGTGATCTCGCGCGGCAAATCGCGATTCGCCGCAAAAAGGGGCGACAGGAATGACGGGGAAATTGTGCCGCGGCTCGTGGCGAATGCACGGCCCCGGCGCGATGATGCTGCGACAGCCCCAGCCGCTCGGCGGCGGGGCATGCCTTCATCGCATGAACCTGCTCAATCCTCGTACAGATTCGGAAACTGCCCCGTCGTACTGATCACGGTGGTCCGCGTTTCCAGATACGGATCGAGCGCATCGATGCCGTTCTCACGCCCCCAGCCGCTGGCCTTGAACCCGCCGTAAGGCGTCGACCAGCGCAGGAACGAGTAGGTGTTGACCCAGACCATGCCGGCGTCGATGCGGTTCGATACGCGATGAGCCCGTCCGACGTCGCGCGTCCAGAGGCCCGCAGTCAGCCCGTACGGCGTGTCGTTTGCGATCGCGATGGCCTCGTCCTCGCCGTCGAACGGAATCAGCGAGGCGATCGGCCCGAAGATTTCCTCGCGTGCGATCCGCATCTGGTTGGTCACGCCAGCAAACACTGTTGGCTCGACGAAATAACCCGCGGCAAGCTCCGGCGTGGTGATCCGTCGGCCACCAGCAACCAGCTCGGCGCCGTCCTGCTTGCCGGCGTCGACGTAGGACAGCGTCTTGGCCAACTGCGTTTCGTGCGACTGCGGACCCATGTGATTCGAGTCGATCGAGGGCAGGCCGACGCGCACCGCTTTCGCGCGGGTTCGGAACGCTTCGACGACGCGATCGTAGATCGGCCGCTCGACCAGCACGCGCGAGCCAAGTGCGCAGCTCTGGCCGGTGAGCCGCCAGGCCGATGCGGTGGCGGCGTTGATCGCGTTGTCGAGATCGGCATCCGCGAAGAGGATATGCGGCGCCTTGCCGCCGAGTTCGAACGTGAAGCGCTTCAGGTTGTCGGCCCCGTCGCGCACCATGTGCTTCGCCGTCTGGCTGGCGCCCGTGAACGAGATCTTGTTGACGTCGGGATGCCTGACCAGATGCGCGCCGGCGGTACGCCCATAGCCGGGCACGACGTTGAACACGCCCGGCGGAAAGCCCGCTTCGTGAACCAGCCGCGCGAGCTCGAGTGCCGATACCGGGGTCTGCTCGGCGGGCTTCACGACGACGGTGCAACCGGCCGCGAGCGCCGCACCGACTTTGAGGCAGGTAGCGAGAAGCGGCGCATTCCACGGAATTATCGCGCCCACGACGCCGATCGGGACGCGCGTCGTAAACGCATGGACACTGTCGTCGATCGGGATGGTCGCGCCTTGCGCCTTGTCCGCGAGCGATGCGAACCACTGGTACCACTGCACTTGCGCGGTGAGGCTCGCGCGATGTTCGCGGACGAGATTGCCGTTGTCGCGTGATTCGATGACCGCCAGCTCGGGGATCGCCGCGCTGAACAATTCCGCCAGGCGGCGCAGCAGTGCCGCGCGGACATGCCCCGGCGTGCTGCGCCAGGTGCCGTGGAATGCCCTGCGCGCCGCTTCGACCGCTCGATCGATGTCCTGGGGCCCGCCCATCGGCGCGATTGCCCAGGGCCGGCCGGTCGCCGGATCGATGCTCTCGGCCAGTTCGCCGTCGATCGGCTTGACCCACGCACCGTCGATGTACAGATGTTCATGGCGCCTGAGCGGCGCATGATCTGTCGTGGCGAGCGATTCATTCAACATTCGATACTCCGGATAAGTCGTACGTCGTTCGGGAATATCTGCTGCGAGGCTTCGGCTCGAACGCAAACACCGGGGCCGGCCGTCGCTTGCCGCTGTCGCAGCGTCGATACGTTGCGTCGTGGCTCGGCTCGATGCCGGTCCGCGTGTCGCGACCGGTGCCGAGCCCGCGACGCAGTTGCGTGCTCAGATGGGCGTGTCGGCCACGCCGCCGTCCGCGCGCAAGGCCGCGCCCGTGGTGGCCGACGCGAGCGGAGAGCAGGTGTAGAGCACGAGGTTGGCCACTTCATCGACCGACTGGAAGCGACGCGTGATCGAGGACGGGCGCAGCGCATTGACCAGCTCCGCGCCCTGTTCCTCGATGGTCTTGCCGGTGCGACGGATCTCCGCTTCGAGGAAGGTCTGGACGCCTTCGCTCAACGTCGGCCCCGGCAGCACCGCGTTCACCGTGACGCCCGTGCCGGCCATGCGCTTCGCGAGGCCGCGCGAGATACCGAGCAGCGCGGTCTTGGTCATCGTGTAGTGCAGCATGTCGGGCGGCGTGCTGATCCCGCACTCTGAACTGATGAACACGACGCGGCCCCAGTCGCGTTTGCCCATCGCCGGCAGGTAGGCGCGCGACAGGCGGATGCCGGACATCAGGTTGACGTCGAAATACCGTTGCCAGGCGGCGTCCGGAATGTCGAAGAAATCGGCGGTTTCGAAAATGGCCGCGTTGTTGACGAGGATGTCGCAGTCGGGCACTTGTGTGACGAGCCGGTCGCAACCGGCAGCGGTTGAAAGATCGGCCGCCGCGCCGCGCACCTTCGCACCGGGAATCTCGGCCTTGATGGCCGCGACGGCCGCCGCGATCCGCTGCTCGTCGATGTCGTTCACGACGACGTCGGCGCCGCATTCCGCGAGCTGCTTCGCAATGGCGCGGCCGATGCCCTGGGCTGCGCCGGTCACGACGGCAACCTTGCCGTTCAACGTTATCTGCATGATGTCTCCTGGGTTTTTTTATTGCGTTGGGGCTGACGCGAAGCAACCGACGAACGCGATGAATTCGCCCGGTGCCGGTGATCGCTTGTTCCGAATGTCGTGTCTGAATGCGTCGAACGCGGATCCCGGGCCGATCTCGATCGGGAACCCGTCGACCGGATTCCGGGGCGGTTGTCGCGTCGCCGGACAAATGCGCCGCATGGCATCGTAAGTGACGGGTGCCGAACGGGGCATGCGGCTGCGTCCGCTTTTATTGCTAGATCGTACAAATCGGCATCGCGTGCGGTTTGTCGATGAATGCCGGTGCCCGGATCGACGCGGCCATGTTTCCAAAGTACGGAATGCTCGCGCCGCTCGAATTGACTTCGCCGCGACGCACGAATCATCCTGACAACGCGCAGTTCGCTGCATATCCGGCGCGGATTTCACATCGCCGGCCACAATACATTTGCGTGGCGCGCCACCCGCATTCCTTCGCGCATCGGGCAACGCACTCGACGCCGCAGCGTGAAGCGATCGACCGGCACGTCACGGCAGGAGACAGGCAATGAAGTTCGAGCGCGGCGCCGTTGCGTCGGCCCCCGTATCAACCGACGTCACCGCAACGATCGCCGCCCATGTCGCGCAGGTTGCGAACGGGCACCTGACCGCCGCCGACACTGAAGCATTGCGGCGGCTATTCCTCGACAATTTCGTCGTGTCGCAATGGGGTGTGACCCGGCCGTGGACCGGCCAGATCGCGGAGTGGACGCGCCGCTTCGCGAACACCGGCGCGAGCCCCGTGCCGGGTTGCGAATGGACGGCGGAGGCCTCCGTTGCCGCATTGGTGCATGGCACGGCATCGCACAGCTACGAACTCGACGACACGCATAACGCTACGCTGAGCCATCCGGGCGCGGCCGTCATTCCCGCGGCACTCGCCGTGGCGGCGGACATCGACGCGTCGCAGGCACAGTTGTTCCGTGCTGTGGCAGCGGGCTACGAGGCGATGGCGCTGGTCGGCATCGCGGCGGGCGGCCTCGAGACCGTGCATCGCGGTTTCCACCCGACGGCGATCTTCGGGACATTCGGCGCCGCCACGGCGTGCGCGGCGCTGTACGCCTTTCAACGCGGCGAGCCGGTGACCGATGCGTTGCTGATTCGCGCATGGGGCCACGCGCTGTCGCAGGCGAGCGGATCGATGCAGTTTTCCGCGGAAGCATCCGGCGGCGAGGTGAAGCGGGTTCATGCGGGCTTCGCGGCCCGTAATGGCGTACTGGCCGCGGCGTTCGCGCAGATGGATGCGGTTACGGCGCCGCGGCTCGCGGTCGAAGGCGTCTACGGGCTGGCCGCGTTGTTCGGTGGCCCGCTGCAAGCGGTCGTGCCCTCGGCGCAGTTGCAGATCCACGAGATCAGCTTCAAGCCGTACGCGTGTTGTCGCCTGTTCCATTCGACCATCGACGCGCTTGGCGAGCTGACCGACAACTTCAGCGTGCCGACCGCCGGCCTGCGCGAGATCGTCATCAGCGGCCCGCAACTGATCGCCGATCAGCACATGCTCGCGCGGCCGACGTCGACGATGGCCGCGCAGTACAGTTGCCCGTATATCGTGGGCGCGACGCTCGCTTACGGCCCGTATCGCTACGACGTCTACGACGACGCGTTTCTCGACGATCCGCAGATCCGGCGAATCGCTGGGCTCGTGCGCTTCGAACTCAGCGAAGCGCTGACGCAGTATTACCCGACGCGATTCGCCAGCGGCGCGGCGATTCGTTTCGAGGACGGCGCGGCACGCTCGGCGATCGTGATCGACAGCGTCGGCACACCCGCGCGGCCGCTGACCGTCGACCAGATCCTCGCGAAGGGCGACGGCCTCGCGTCGCGGGCCCCGGCATCGGCGGCCACCGGCACGCAACTGGCCGCGCTGCTGTGGGACGGCGCCCAGGGCAGTCGCGCGCTGGCGCACGCATTCGCCCGGGCGTCGCATGAGGCGGGCCGGCAATGGAGGCAATCATGAGCATCGAGTCGACCACACCATCGACGCCGGACGTGACCCGCGAGCCGCTCCATGCGAGGCATATCGCGTTCGAGGCGTTCCGGCGCAGCGACGGCCTGTTCGAAGTCGAAGGACAGGTCACGGATCGCAAGCCGCGCGACTTCACCCCGCCGAGCGGCCTGCGCGTGGTGCCGGCGAACGCGCCGATCCACGATATCGGCGTGCGGGTCGTATTCGATCTCGACATGATCGTGCGAGCGGTCAGCACGTTCATTCGCGCGTACCCGTACCGCGAGTGTCCGGGCGGCGGCGAATCGCTGCAGGCCCTCGTCGGGCTGCGCATCGGCGCGGGCTGGAGCGGCGAAGTACGCAAGCGCCTGCCGCCCGGCGACACCTGCACGCATCTGCGGGAAATCCTGATGCCGCTCGCGACGGCGGCCATTCAGGCCGTCAATCCGTTGCGCTCGCAAACGTTGCTGGATGCGACCGATGCCGGCGGCAAGCCGCTCAAGATCGACAGTTGCTATGCGTACGGTGCGTCGCGGGAACTTGTGATGCAACGCTGGCCCGCGTTTCACCGGCCGGTGCGGGATTGAAACCGTCGTGCGATGGATGGGCTGACTCGATGCAGCGGACGGCATTCCCCATGGACCCGCTATCGGACATTCTTTCGCTGCTGAAGCCCGGCAGCCAGTTCCACGCCGGGCTCGATGCCGCCGGCGCGTGGTCGTTCGCGTTTCCCGAATATGAGGGCATCAAGTTCGCCGCCGTGCTGCAAGGCGGCTGCTGGGCGATCATCGACGGCGTGGAGGCGCCCATCCGCTTCGAGAAAGGGGATTGCTTCCTGCTGAACCGCGGACGCAGGATCGTGTTGTCCACCGACCTCGCACTCGAACCGCAAGACTCGACGGCCGTGATGGAGGCGGTTGCGCGCGAAGGCATCGCCGTTCATAACGGCGGCGGCGAAGTCCTGCTGATCAGCGGGTTCTTCGGGTTTTCCGACCGGCATGCCGCGATGCCGTTCGACGCACTGCCGCCGCTCATCAGCACGCCCCGGACGTCCAGCCAGGCAGAGGTGCTGCGCTGGTCGCTCGACCAGTTGACCTCCGAGCTGCGCGATCCGCAGCCTGGTGGCGCACTGGTGTCGAATCACCTGATGCACCTGATGCTCGTGCAGGTGCTGCGGCTTCACCTGATGACGTCGCCTGACGGCGCGGCGGACGGATGGTTCATGGCGCTATCCGACCGGCGCATCGGTGCGGCCATCGGCGCGATTCACTCGAATCCGGCCCATCACTGGACGCTGGAGGAGCTGGCGCGCGTCGCCGGGCTGTCGCGGACGATCTTCGCGCAACGCTTCAAGGATCTGGTGGGCGCCACGACGATCCATTACCTGACGCGCTGGCGCATGCTGACGGCGGCGAACCGGCTGCGCAGCGGCGACGACACCATTGCGTCGATTGCGTTCTCCCTCGGCTACGAATCCGAGAGTGCCTTTTGCACGGCATTCAAGCGAACGATGTGTTGTTCGCCGACGCAATATCGCCGGCAGCCGTAGCGCACCGGTGCGGCGATGCATGGCCGTCGAAGTCGCGACGGCACTCGTCGCGCCGGATTCTGCCGGCGCCATTCCCCCTCGCTCTGTCAGGCGGCGCGCAGCGCGCAGGCCGCGGGCAGGTCGCGACTGTTCCCGGGCAACCTGGGGGCGCCTCCTGATGCGGACAGGGCGGAAATTCGTACGATCGGAAAATAGAAGCGGACTATTGAGCAATGCCCGCGAGCCCGGCAAAAAATAACATCATGGTGTGTTCGATCAGGCAAGCCTGCGGAAGTCGGGCATCGGACGCCGGCTGACCGGCTTCGGCATGCATGCCGAAGCCTGAGCGACACACAAAAGTACAGATCAGGAGACAGCGGAATGGCAAGCAAGGATATGAGCCTCGAGGCGAAGATCGGTCGACTCGTCGACGGCCACGAGATCACGACGTTGATGTCGAAGTACTGCCACGGCATCGACAAGAAGGACGAAGCCACCTTCATGAGCATCTGGGCCGACGACGGCGTGTACGAACTGCCGCGCGGGCAGACCACCGGCATCGACGGGATTCGGCAACTCGTCCACAAGGTGTGGCGCGAAGTGCCGAAGTGCCACCACCACATCACCAATCCGCTGATCGATATCGACGGCGACCGCGCGACGGCGAAGACCGACGTGATCTATTACCGGCAAACCGACGACGGCGTGCTGCAACTGCTCTCGGGAACATACGCGTTCCGGTTCGCGAGAATCGCCAGCGAGTGGAAGACGACCTACCTGAAGTTCGCGAGCTTCGACACGGTCAGCCCGGTCTTCAAGGAAAACATCGGCGGGTGATGCGCTGATTCGACGGCAACGCCAGCATCGTTCGGTGTTGCCCGGGCGAGTCATGAATCTATTAAATATTTAGGAATCCGTGGTGAAGTGCCGGCGTCGATCATCGATGCCGGGCAGCAATCATTCTTGAATCAGCGAAGACAGAACAAGGAGGAGTGTGATGAATCACGATGCAGCACCCGATTCGGGCCAATTGCCGAAAGGTTTCGAGGATCTCGAGCCGTTCCTGGCCGCATGGAGCACGCCGACGTCGCACGAACGATGGATACGCCGGGCTGCGATGCCGTATGACGAGATCGTCAGGTTCTACGACGCGATGTTCGCGCGGGCGGAGGAGGCGACCGCCTACCTGGAGCAGTTCCCGCTGGACGACATGCCGGAGCCGGCCGGGAACCTGTTTCGCCTGCTGCTTTCACTGTGCCACGCATCCGTTGCGGTCGAGATGCACCAGGCGCCCGGTATCAAGCATGCACCGCCGCAACATGCACTGCAGATCGTGACGGGCTTCCAGCCTCACGGATGACTCCAGGCCGTCATCGACGGGAATCGCGCTGCACAAAAAATGAAGGAATGCAAATGAATAATCCGATGGATTTCAACGGAAGCTTTACCGAATCGGTTGGCCTGGAAACCGGCGCCGTGCCGACGTCGATTTATACCGATGCCGCACAGTACGAAGTCGAGCGCGAGCGGATCTTTCGTCGCGCGTGGCTGATGGTCGGACGCGCCGAGCGCATCCCGAAGCCGGGCGATTTCTTCGTGAAGCAGCTTGCGGTGCTGAACGCATCGGTCATCGTCGCGCGCTCGGAAGACGGCACGATTCGCGCATTTCACAACGTCTGCGCACACCGCGCGAACATCGTCGAGCACCGCGCGTCCGGCAATGCGAAGCGCTTCGTGTGCCGATACCACAGCTGGGGATACGACAATGCCGGGCAACTGGCGCATGTGCCCGACGAATCCGGGTTCTTCGGCCTCGACAAGAAGAAATGCGGGCTGACGCCGGTTGCCCTCGAGATCTGGGAAGGCTGGATCTTCATCAACCTCGCGACGGAACCGGAAGTCAGCCTCGCGGAATTCCTCGGGCCGATTGCCGACGCGCTCACCGGCATCGAGTACCAGAACCCGGATCACCCGATCGTGCTGCGTGGAGAATTCAACGCGAACTGGAAGGCTGTCGCCGAGAATTTCAGCGAGGCCTATCACGTGGCATCGATCCACCCGAAGACGCTGGCGCCGTTCTACATCGGGCAACAGAACCCGTTCGGCAGGCCGATCAGCGTCCGGCTTCACGGCCCGCATCGCTCGATGTCGTGGTGGCTCAACCCGATCGCGCAGCCGTTCGCGAAATCGAAGGTCGCGCAATGGCTGTTCTCGGCCGACCATTCGGTGACGGGCACCCGCAAGGCGGGGCAGGTCAACTCGGTCGTCGAGCACAAGGGCGTGAACCCGACGAAGCACGAGCACTGGGCGAGCGACGTCAACTGGTTCTTCCCGAACTGGCACCTGCAGATCTCGGCCAATCAGTTCTGGACGCACGAGTTCTGGCCGACGTCGGCGTCGACGACCGTCTGGGAGGCGCGCTTCTACTACAAGAAGGCGACGACGGTCCGCGAGCGCCTGCAGCTCGAGCATTTCACGTCCCATATCACCGATTCGATGCTCGAGGACCTGGGCAACATCGAGAGCATGCAGGTCGGCATGGCGTCCGGTGCGAAGCCGGTCATCTACTTCAACGAGAGCGAGGTCCTGTGCCGTCACGGGATCGAGCAGGTCGTCAAATGGTCGGCGGCGCCGACGGCGAAGGGCGCGCTCGACTGACCGGAAAGGCGCCGATCTCGTCGATCTCGCCAGCGCCAGCGCCAGCGCCAGCGCCAACGCCAACGGCAACGGCAACGGCAACGGCAACGGCAACGGATCGGGCGAGGGGGCGAGGCGGCCGGCGAGCGCGTGGCGTCGCATCGTCGGCCGACCGGTTGCCGGATCGCATCGTCAATCGGGCAAGAAAAATCAGGGTGAAGTGGCGGGCCGGCTCGGCCCCGAAGGTGGCGGTCACTGGCCGCGCCGGACGGGCGCGTGTTCGCGCTCGCCGTTCCAGGAGGAGGCATGACGAGTGGGGTGAGCGGGCTGACAGTCCGCGTGGCGGCGAAACGTGAGGAAGCCGTCGGCATTTGCAGTTTCGAGCTGGTCAGCACGGACGGCCGGCCGATGCCGGCGTTTTCGGCCGGCTCGCATATCGACGTGGCGGTACCGGGCGGGCCGACGCGACAGTATTCGCTCTGCAACGCGCCCGAAGAAGGGCATCGCTATCAGATCTCGATACTGCGCGACCCGAACTCGCGCGGCGGATCGGCGGGCATGCACGATTTGGTGCAAGTCGGCGACGCGCTCGCGATCAGTGTTCCGAAAAACAATTTCCCGCTCGCGCACGATGCGACGCGCAGCCTGTTGATGGCAGGCGGCATCGGCGTGACGCCGATTCTCTGCATGGCGGAGCGGCTGGCAGCGATCGGGGCGCCGTTCGAGATGCACTACTGCTCGCGATCGCGTGCACGCACCGCATTTCTCGATCGTATTTCCCGCGCAACGTATGCGCGCCACGTGCAGTTCCATTTCGACGATCAACCGGATACCCCGGCATTCGATATCGCCGCCCGGCTCGCACGGCCGGAGAGCGGAACGCACCTGTACGTGTGCGGGCCGACCGGATTCATGGACGCCGTGCTGGGCGCGGCCCGCGCGGCCGGCTGGCCGGAAGCGCAGCTGCACTACGAGTTCTTTGCGGCCGGCGAACGCGTGGCGGCCGACTGCGAGCGCTTCGAGGTCGAGGTGGCGAGTTCGGGGCAGGTGGTGACGGTCGAAGCGGACGAGTCGATCGTCCAGGCGCTCGCGAGGGTGGGGATCGAGATCGAGACCTCATGCGAGCAGGGCGTATGCCGTACGTGCGAGACGCGCGTACTGGCCGGCGAGCCGGATCATCGCGACATGTGCCTCACGCCCGCGGAGCGGGCGGACAACGATCGATTGATGCCGTGCTGCTCGCGTTCGAAATCGGCACGGCTGGTGCTCGATCTGTAGGCCCGGGCGATCGCCGATCGCCCGGCAGGTTGATCCAAGGAGGAGACACGTATGGGAATCAGGATGGTATGGCAGGCGGAAAACCGTTCGAACGACGCGGACTTCGGCGGCGTGCGCGAGACCTATGGCGCGATGCTGAAGTTCGCGCAGCAGATTGCGCGGCCGGACACCGAGATCACGCTGCGCTACATGGAGGACGCGCCGCGGTCGTTTGCGAACAACCTGCTTTATCCGCGCGCCGTCACGAAGGTTCAGGTGGTGAACAAGGTCGTCGATGCGGAGAAGGAGGGCTTCGACGCCGCGCTGGCGGGCGTCTGCATCATCGATGCGTATTCGCAGGAATGCCGGCAGGCGGTCAGGATGCCGGTGCTGGGCGGTGCGGAGTCGACGATGCTGATGGCGCAGCTGGTCGGCAAGAAGTTTGCTTGGGTGACGATCGCGCCCGCCTTCATCGAGCCGTTCGAAGCGCACATCCGGCTCCATGGCTGGGAGCACCGGGCCATCCGGAACCAGCCGGTGCGGGCGCTCGATCCGTCGTGCTGGCCCGCGATCGTCGATGCCGCGAACGGCAAGCCGGATCGATGGATCGAGATGTTCGACGAAGCCGCGCAGGCATGCGTGCGGGACGGTGCCGATACCGTGCTGTGCGGTTGCAATCCCGGCGGCGCGCTGCTTGCGCTCGCCGGCTACACCGAGGTGCGAGGGACGGGCGTGCCCGTGATCGTCGGCCCCGCGGCCATGGTGAAGCTGGCGGAGTCGATGGTCGACCTGAGACGGAGCATCGGCCTGACCAAGTCGGAAGCGGTCGCTGGCGCCTATCGCACGACGCCGCCGCACATTCTCGAGGAGCTTCAGGCGATGGGGAAGAAGCTGCTCGCATGACGCAGGGCGGCACTGGCCGAAGTCGCGGAGACGACGTCGCGGATGATTGCCGCGCCAGGCCATGTGCCACCGCTTGAGCGCAGAGAGCGGGGCGGGCCATCGCGGCCGGCCCCGTGAACGCCGGCCATCGGCCGTGCGACGGAAATCGGGCCGCCGATGCGTGGCCCGTGCCTGACCGGCAGGGCGACGGCAGGCGGCAGGAAGCAGGACGGGATGTACATCGATTCGGCTTCACCTTACATAACCGATTTATTTCGGATATCAAAATGATTAAATGGTTCGGAGATCGTCACCTTTCGTCGACGCAGAAGCTGTTCGCGTTCGGTATCGCGATGCTGCCTGCTTGCGCATGCGCACAGAGCAGCGTCACTCTTTACGGAACGCTGGATGTCGGTCTTCTGTTCACGAACAAGACGCTGGGTTCGACGGCCCAAGGCAACGCGGGCAAGCAGTTCAGTCTCATCAACGCGGGGCTCGAGCCGTCCTCGTTCGGTTTGCAGGGGAAGGAGGACCTGGGCGGCGGGATGAAGATGACGTTCAAGCTGGAGAGCGGCGTCAGCCTCGTCAATGGCGGTTTCGACAACAGCAACGGCAATTTCTTCGGTCGCCAGGCGTGGCTCGCGCTCGATGGCGCATTCGGCCAGTTGAAGGCCGGCGTGCAGTATTCGCCATTCGTGCTCGCGATCTATGAGTCGGATCCGCGCAACGCCGGACAGTTCGTCACCGCGTTTTCGGTGTACGCCGACCAGACGTTTTCCGGCACGTTCAATCCGAACGCCGTCACCTATACGAGCCCGCAGTTCGCCGGCTTCTCCACCAGCATCATGTATGCGCCCGGCGGGATGCCCGGGGATTTCCGCGCGGGGCAGCAGTATTCGGTCGCCGTTCGATACCAGTACAGCGGGCTGGTCGTGAATGCGGCGATGTACGACTCCAGCGAAGGAAAGAACAACGCCGGATTGACAACGTTCCAGCAGCCGTTCTCCGGCCGCATGATCGGCGTGCTCTACAACTTCGGCGCATTTACGGCGAAGGGCTCGTTTACCAGCTACAAGGTCCCGACAACCGTCGCCAACGGTGTCGCGAGCGGGGGCGGCAACAACGTATGGAACGTGGGGTTCGACTGCTACGTGCTCCCGCAGCTGAATCTCAACTCTGGCTTGTGGTATGTCCGGGATCCGCATGATTCGGCCAACCATGGCCTTGTCGGGGCGTTGACCGCGCGATACTTCCTGTCGAAATCGACATCGCTGTATGCGGAGATCGGGGCGGCCAACAATCACGGTCATGAGCGCCTCGGCCTGTCGATCGACAATGCGCTGTACGGCGTACCGGGTACGACAGTCGGTGCGGTTCTGGGGATCAACAAGCGGTTCTGATTGCGAGCATGGCGGGGGCGCGGCGAGCGGCAACGACGGGTGCAGTATCCGCATGCTCGACGGCAACGTGTCGCCACCCGACGCCCTTGCCGCATCGCTGTCATAATCCGCGCATCCGGCGGCAACGCCTGCCGCCGGATGCGCGTGCCCACCAATGCCCATGTCCGACCTGTTTTCCGCTGAACCGCACCGTCCGCTGGCGGATGCGCTGCGCCCCACGTCGCTCGACGACGTGATCGGGCAGGCGCATCTGCTCGGCGCGGGCATGCCGCTGCGCCGAGCGTTCGAATCGGGCAAGCCGCATTCGATGATTTTCTGGGGGCCGCCCGGCGTCGGCAAGACGACGCTTGCGCGGCTGACCGCGCAGGCGTTCGACTGCGAGTTCGCCGCGCTGTCCGCGGTGCTCGGCGGCGTCAAGGACATTCGCGCCGTCACGGCTCGTGCGCAGCAGCTGTTCGACGAAGCCGGGCGCCGGACGATCGTGTTCGTCGACGAAATCCACCGCTTCAACGAAACGCAGCAGGGCGCGCTGCTGCCGTCCGTCACGTCCGGCGCCGTCGTGTTCATCGGCGCGACGACCGAAAACCCGAGTTTCGAAGTCAATCGCGCACTGCTTTCACGCGCACGGGTGTACGTGCTGAAGCCGCTGGGCGACGACGCATTGCGCGCGCTGTTTGCACGTGCGCACGAGACCGCACTCGGCACGCTTTCGTTCGACGACGATGCGCTCGGCAAGCTGATCGACCAGGCGGACGGCGATGCGCGACGCTTCCTGAACCTGCTCGAACAGGTGCGGACAGCGTCAGCCTCGGCGGGGGTGACGACGATCGACGGCCGTTTCGTCGAGCGCGCCACAACGACCGGTGCGCGTCGCTTCGACAAGGGCGGCGAGCATTTCTACGATCAGATTTCGGCGCTGCACAAGTCGGTGCGCGGCTCGAACCCGGACGCCGCGCTGTACTGGCTGTGCCGGATGCTGGACGGCGGCACCGACCGCCGCTACCTCGCACGCCGGATCGTTGCGATCGCGTACGACGACATCGGGCTGGCCGACCCGACCGGGTTGCGGATCGCCGACGATGCGGCCAAGACCAGCGATCGGCTCGGCGCACCCGAAGGCGATCTCGCGCTCGCGCAGGCCGTGCTGTATCTCGCGTGCGCGGCGAAAAGCAATGCCGGCGGGATGGCGCTGATGCAGGCGCGGGCCTTCGTGCGGCAGGACCGGCCTCGCGACGTGCCGGCGCATCTGCGCGACGTGCGTGCCGAATTGACGCAAGCGCTCGGGCATGCGTACCGGAATCCTCACGACGAGCGTGACGGCTACGCGGCAGGCGAAAGCTACCTGCCGGACGGCATGCGGGAACCGTATTGGTACGAGCCGGCACCGCGTGGCGTCGAGGCGAGGATCGCGGAGCGGCTCGACGGGTTGCGCCGGCTTGACCGGGATGCGGGCAAGCGGCGCTGAAAGGTGGTGGAAGTCGAGGCCGTGCGGGGGAGCGAGCCGGCGCTCAATGATCGGTGCAGATCTCCGCCCCGGACAGCACACCGCATTTCACGGCCGAGGTGGTACGAGAACCCGCCGCAGAGACCGGGAACGACTACTTCAGTTGCCGGTACGTGCCTGTTGTCTGCCCGAAGCCCGCGGCTCGCGGCGATACTTGACCACGAGCCGCGCTTCGACGCGCGATCATGCAGCCGTCAAGCGTGACGGCGCGCACCGCATTCGCCGCAGAACAGGTCATCGGCGGCCATCGGCTTGTGGCACTGCGAGCACGCCGTGGCTGCGTCCGCGGCAGGCGATTCCGTATTCGACGCCGGCAGCGATGCCGTCCCCGCTGCGCTCGCCGTGCCGGCGGCGTGCGAGTCGCGTGCTTTCGCGAGGTGATCGGCGGCGCGCTCGCGTGCCTGTTCGGCGTGGCGCTTCGCGTCCGCGACGTGCTGGCTCAGTTTCTCTTCCGTTGCGGAGAAATCGACGCCGCTGACCGTCTGCAGATAGATGAGGCACGTGCCGTTGACGAACGTCAGGAACGGAATCACGAGACCGATCGCAAACAGCAGGCCGTTGCCGAAGCCGTACGCGCCCAGATAGGCCATGCTGCGGTAGTCGAATCCGCCGCCTGCCGCATCTGCGCCAAGGCCGTAGGCGCTGGCGTGCCGGCCGAGGCCGCCCAAGCCGCCGAGCGTGCCCATCAGGCCGCCCAACGGGCTGGTGCCGGTTGCCGCCGAGATCGACGACGCGATCGCGGCGCCCGCGCCGAGAATGCCGAACACGATTGCGGACAGGACGCCGACGAGCAGCAGCAGCCCGAACATCCGGACGATCACGCCAAGCAACTGGCGGCGGCCGATCTGCAGCAGGCGGGCGGCGGTCTGCAGCGTCGAGTTGCCTTGCCAGATGGCGGGCGCAGCGAGCGGATAGCCGACGTACCCCATGCCGGCGAAGATCGCGCCCGCGACGATCGCCGCGACCGGATACGCGATCGCGTACAGCAGCGGGCCGACGCCCGGAATCTTGCAGACCAGGAACACGATCAGCAACGCGAGCAGCAGCAGTATCCAGCCGACCGCGAGCAGCACGCCGATGCCGAGGAGGCGGTGGACGCTGAACGTCGCCTGCAGCAGCGCATCGACGAATCCGACCGACTCGCCCTGCGCATCGCGCATCAGCACGATGCCGACCGCGGAATAGCCGATCAGCGAGACCGCGAAGGTCGCGATGATGAACAGCAGGCCGAGCACGGGGCTGTGACCGAGTGCCTGGATCGTGAGCATGCCCATCAGCATGCTGGCGACGAGCGCGAAAGCGGACATCGCGAGTGCGCGCCAGTTCGTGACGGCCTCGGCGGCGCGCAGCAGACCGAACTTCCCCGACACGGGGGCTTGATCGAGTGTTGACATCGTTGAATCTCCTTGCAGGTGCGGGCCGGTCAGTGTGCGGCGGGCGCATCGAGCAGCGCGACGACGGTGACGCCGTCGACCTGCGCGAGCTGGATGCTGGATTGCCGGGTCGAGCCCGGCTTGCCGTTCAGGTAGACCTGGCTTTTCAGCGTGTACGTGCCTTGCGGTGCTCCGGACGGCAGCTTCAGCGTGAAGCTGTTGTCGAATTCGCCGCTGCCCGGCGCCGCGTTGACGACCTTCTCGCCGCGCTTGAACTGCTCGCCCGACGGCGCGTAGACGGTCACGACTTCCTTGACTTCCTGGACGGGCTCGTTCGTGCCGGATACCGCGCGAATTTGCGAGGCCAGCTTGATCGGCTCGCCGGTCTTGACGGCGGAGCGCGGCGTCACGACCGTCGTGTAGGCATCGATCTTCGCGTAGGGCGGCAGGTTGTTGCGGTTGCTCGCGCGGTAATCGCGATCGACTTCGGCTGCCGTCTTCGTCTGCCGCGTCGCGACTTCGATCACGGCGCACGCGGCGAGCCCGGCGACCGCGCCACCGATCGCACCCTTGGTGCCGCCGATCAGCGCGCCGACCAGCGCGCCGCCGGCGCCGAGCGCGGTACAGCGCAGCACGGATTCGGACGAGATCCCGCCGGTGCCGTTCTGGGTGGCGCAGCCGCTGGCGAGCAAGGTAACCGCGCAGGCCGCGGCGAGGGTTTTCTGGATTGTCATGTCGGTCTTCTCCGGCGCTTCATTCAAGTGTGCTGTTGTTGCGCAGTGCATCCATCTGCCGCGCCTTTGCCTTGTCGATGAGCGTCTTTGCCGGACGGTTGCCGGGCTCGATCGCAAGGACACTCTCCGCGGTCGCGATAGCCTTGTCGTACTGGCCGCGCGACAGATCACCCTGCGCGCGTTTCAGCAGGCCATCGACGGCGGGTGCGGCAGGGTTGGCCGCCGTGGACGGGCGGACAGGCGGTGTCGGATGCGGTTTGCTGCGCGGTGCCTCCGCCACGGCGGCGGATGCGGTCGGCGAGGGCGTGTCGTCCTGCAGTTTCGCGAAGGGCGACGGCTGCTGCGCGTTCGCGGATGCTGGCGGCGCGTTCGACGCCGGTGGCGTCGCGGGCACCGGAGCCGTCGCGATGTTCGTGACGACGGCCGGCCCCGAGGCAGGCGAGGTCATGGCTGCGGCGGCAGTGGCCGTATCGATCGGCGCGGACGCCGGTGCATCGGCCGGCATCGTCGCAACGACCGCGCCGGCGGTGACGGAACCCGATCCTGTGATGCCCGATGCGGCGTCGGCCGTGAAGGCAGGATTCGTGGATGCGGCGACCGGTTCGGGCGTTGCAGGTGCGCTCGCCTGGCGGCCGTGCCACCAGAATGCGCCGCCTGCGCAGGCGATGGCGACTGCGACGCCGGCTGCGATGATCTTGAGTTTTGCCGACGTATCGTCGATTGTCGTCGCGGTCTGCGAAATCGGCCGGGGCACCACGCCGGATGCCGGACGCGTGGGTTCGGCCGACGCCGACGTTACATCGGCATCTGAAGCGTCGTGAGGTTCGAGAACCGCTTCGACGCCGTTTGTTTCGTCATCGACGAGTGCTGCTTCGATGTTCGCCGATGCGCCGGCTGCCGCAGGCTGGGCATCCGTGATGACAGGCGAGACATGCGACGCAGCGACCGCGCCGCCGCGATGGTCTGCCGCGGTCATGTGCGTGGCGGTCGCCGCAGCGTCGTGCGATTGCAGCGGGGTGTTTGCACGATCCGATACCGTGTCTGCGGTGTTCACCACCAGCGATTCGACACTGATGTCCGTTTGCGTATCCTGAGCGTCGACGGCGCCGTGTGCCGGCTCGTGAGCGGATTCCACAGCCCCGTATGCGGGTTGCCATGCCGGCTCGACCGGCGGCGCGGGCACCTCGACCTCGATCGCCCCGGCGTCATCGGCCGATGCGACGGGCGTCCCGCATTTGTTGCAGAAACGCTGGTTCGGCATCAGAACGGCGTGGCAGCTCCGGCACGGTGCGCCGGCCGCTTCGGTCCGGATGGCCGCAACCGGTGTTCCGCATTGCTTGCAGAACTTGAGCCCGCCGGGCAGATCGGTTCCGCAGTGGGTACACGCAGTCATAATAAGTAATCCTCTTCTTTTGATCGATCGACGTGACGTCGCCGTGCGGGCATGCGCACGTTTGTCCGAATCGCGGGATGGCGGCGTATCGACGCGTGCTACGAAGGCGAGCGACGCGGCGCGGGCCGTTCAGCGCGGGATATCAGTCGGAATGGGTTCGGCCGCGCGGGAAGTGTCGGCGTAGAGAAGAAGAGATCCGGCCGACGTGAATTGGCACGTGCGGCCCAACGGATCCGGATGCCCCGGTATTGAATGGCGAGTTCAAGCTTTCCCCGTATCAGTCGCCGGATTGAATCCGGCTGACCGTTTTCATTATTTCGATTGATAATACAAATGGTCTTCTGCCGCGGATATTACACTGAAATTACGGGGCTTTGCCATCCGCAAGGGGCGTGACAGAGCGCGTTTTCGCGTACAAACCCGATCGAACGCGCCGTGCGCACCGTCATCGGCCTGGGCGTATTCATCGCCGCGCGCCCTGCTTGCCGTGGCGCCCAAGGTCTCGCCAGCACACTCTGGCACCCGATCGTGGCGGGTGTCGTGCCACATGCTGCCATCTCTTGAACCGTTGGTTCGGCGCTCGCACGGCAACTGAGGCGTCCATTCCATGCGCTGACTTACCCGGTTCATCGGACCGTGGCACTGGTCGGGCTAATGTCTACCTGCCTTTCAAAGCAGGCAGCGTCTCCTTCACGCAGTACGCCGCCGAGCAAATCTGTCGAGTTCTCGTTGCCAGCGCAGGCCCCGAGCGCTCCCCTTGCCTGGCGGTCACCACCTTGCGCGGCTATCTCCCACGCGTCACCGACAGCCCGTGCAACTACTGAGTTGCCGCGAAAAATGGTTTATGGTCAAATGACCATGTCAAATGATCTACATGCCTGTTTCATCCCCAATTGGACGTCATCGCTCGAGCGCGGACGTTCCCACGGTGAGCAAGATTGTGTGAACGCTTCAGGGGCGGCGCGGAATTCGGCGCACATCGGCCACCTGAAGTCCGGCGAAATCTTGGGGGGATGGAGCAGGCATCCGCGTATCGACACCTGAGCCGTTTTCGCCTGCTGGCTGAAAGCGCCTCGGTTGAAAAACAAGAATTTCTGGAGACAGTGCTCGTGGATGAAATGCACAGCAGGAAGAACGAAGTGATTGACCCCTCGGCGTTACGCGCCCGGCTGCGGGACGGCGCCTTGCTGGAGACGCGCGCCTGGCTCGCGTCGGGATGGCATGAGGGGACGGATGGTCGCTCGTTTCCCGTCACGAATCCGGCCACGGGTGACATCCTCGCCCGCGTGGCCAGCCTCGGCGCTGCGGAGGTTGAGCAAGCCATCGAATCGTCGGCGCTTGCACAGAAAGGCTGGCAGAAGCGGACCAGTCACGAGCGCGCAAAGCTGTTGCGCGCGTGGTTCGACCTGATCCTGGCGAATGCCGACGACCTCGCCTTGATCATGACGTCGGAGCAGGGCAAGCCGCTGGCAGAGGCCCGCGGCGAAATCACGTATGCCGCTTCTTTCGTGGAGTGGTTCGCCGAAGAAGCGAAGCGTGTCTACGGCGACGTCATGCCTCATCCGCAAGGTGACAAACGCATCCTCGTCATCCGTCAGCCGATCGGCGTGTGTGCCGCGATCACGCCGTGGAATTTCCCGGCCGCGATGATCACGCGCAAGGTCGCGCCGGCACTGGCGGCGGGCTGTTCGATCATCGTGCGCCCGGCCGACCTGACGCCTCTCACGGCGCTTGCGCTTGCCGTCCTCGCCGAGCGAGCGGGCATTCCGGCGGGTGTCCTTCAAGTGGTGTGCGGCCCGTCGCGCGAGATCGGCGCGGTGCTGACGGCGAGCCCGGTGGTGCGCAAGCTTTCGTTCACCGGTTCGACCGAAGTGGGCCGCGTGCTCATGAGCCAATCGTCCGGAACGATCAAGCGGCTCTCTCTCGAGCTCGGCGGCAACGCACCTTTCATCGTGTTCGACGACGCGGATCTCGACGCAGCGATTGAAGGCGCGATGGCGTCGAAATACCGGAATAGCGGTCAGACCTGCGTGTGCGCCAACCGCTTTCTTGTCCAGGCAGGCATTCATGATCGCTTCGTCGAGGCGCTCACCCGGCGAGTCCAGGCGCTCAAGGTAGGGAACGGCATCGAGCCGGGCGTGCAGCAGGGGCCGCTGATCCAGAAGTCCGCCTGTGACCACCTGAATCAGCTGATCGACGATGCGGTAAGCAAAGGCGCACGCATCGTCACCGGCGGGAAAGGTCATCAGCTCGGGGGCACGTTTTTCGAGCCGACCGTCATTGCCGATGCGACGCCGGCCATGCGTCTCGCACGCGAGGAGCTTTTCGGACCCGTCGGCCCGGTGTTCCGCTTCGACGATGAAGCAGAAGCGATCGCGATGGCCAACGACACCGAGTACGGGCTCGCCGCCTATCTCTATACGCGTGACAACAGCCGCATCTGGCGCGTGGGCGAGGCACTCGAGTACGGCATGGTCGGCCTGAATACCGGCGTGATTTCCAACGAGGTCGCGCCGTTCGGCGGAGTCAAGCAATCGGGCCTGGGCCGCGAGGGTTCCCGTTATGGAATCGAGGAATACCTGGAAATCAAGTACATGTGCACCCAGGTCTAACTGCCAAAGTCTGCATCAAGGAAACGTCAATGGAAATGTCCCCGCAATCGATGCTCTTCGAAACTGTTCCGTCCATTCTCCAGGAATGGGGGTGTGTGCGCCGCCTGGGTCAGGTGATGGCGGCCTGGACGGAGCGCCGTCATGTCCTGATCGTGACCGACGCGGGGCTGCACAATGCCGGTGTGCTGGAGCCGGCGAAAGCGTCGTTGGCGGCCGAAGGATTCCGTGTGGCGGTCTTTGACGAGGTCGTGGCCGACCCGCCGGAGAGCGTGGTCTCGCGCTGCGTCGAGTTCGCGCGCAGTGCGGAGGCGGATATCGTCATCGGCCTGGGCGGCGGCTCGTCGATGGACATTGCAAAACTGGCCGCCGTGCTCACCGTCTCGCAGCAGTCGCTCGCGGAAATGTACGGGATCGGCAACGTGAAGGGCGCGCGCCTGCCATTGGTGCAGATCCCTACGACGGCCGGCACCGGGTCGGAAGTCACCAACATTTCCATCGTTTCGGTTAACGAAACAACCAAGATGGGCATCGTCGCACGTCAGCTGTATGCCGACAAAGTGATCCTGGACGCCGAATTGACGGTCGGTCTGCCGCGCAGCCATACCGCCGCGACGGGCATCGACGCGATGGTTCACGCCATCGAGGCCTACACCAGCAAGCACAAGAAGAATGCCATCTCCGACGCGCTTGCGCGTGAGGCACTGCGGTTGCTGGTGGGCAACCTGATCCCGGCTTGCGAAAACGGCCACGACCGGCACGCACGCGAGGCAATGCTGCTGGGCGCCACGCTGGCGGGGCAGGCCTTCGCCAATGCCCCGGTGGCCGCGGTCCATGCGCTCGCGTATCCGTTGGGGGGCCATTTCCATATCCCGCATGGCTTGTCCAACGCATTGATGCTTGGCCCCGTGTTGCGATTCAACGCCGAAGCGGCCGCTTCGCACTATTCGGAACTGGCAGACGTCGTAAGCGTGGGTGGAAAGGGCGACGCCACGGCGCGCACGGCGGCGTTCATCGCATTCCTGGAAGACCTGATGGACCGATCCGGCGCGCCGCGCCGTCTGCGCGACGTGGGTGTCACGCAGGTGAGCCTGCCGACCCTGGCGGCCGATGCGATGAAGCAGCAGCGCTTGCTGTTGAACAATCCGGTCGTTGTCACGGAGTCGGACGCATTGCGCCTGTATGAACAGGCCTATTGAACCGACGCCAGAAAATCCGCAGTCGCCGTAATGTAAATAGAGAGAGTGCACCGTGAACAATGTAGAAAGGATTGAGCACCACGAGATCGTTATCCTGGGTGCAGGCTTCGGAGGCCTCGGCATGGCCGCTCGCATGAAGATCGCGGGCATCGACGACTTCGTCGTGCTGGAGAAGCGTCCCGATCTCGGCGGCGTCTGGCTGGACAACTCGTATCCCGGCGCGGCATGCGATACCGAATCGCACCTGTACTGCTACAGCTTCCATCCGCATTTGCGCGTGAGCGCCATGTATGCCGGCCGGAATGAGCTGCTGCACTATTTGAAATCGCTTGCCGCGCGGTTCGACCTCGCAGAACACCTGCGATTCGACACCGAGATTCGCAGTGCCGAATGGGATGCAAGTGCAAGCGTCTGGCGGTTCGAGCTGAACGACGGTTCCCGGATGACCTCCCGATTCTTCGTGCCGGCCTGGGGGCAGCTGAATCGCCCGATGATTCCCGCGGTGCGCGGCCTGGCGGATTTCAACGGCGAGTATTTCCACTCCGCCGAGTGGCGTCACGACGTGGACTTGAGCGGCAAGCGCGTGGCAAGCATCGGCAACGCCGCCAGCGCCGTGCAGTATGTGCCGCTCATCGCGCCGAAGGTCGATCACCTGACGATATTCCAGCGCAGCGCGAACTGGATCATGCCGCGCAACCAGATCGTCTTCTCGACGGAGCAGCTCGATACCTACGAGCGCGAGCCCCATCTTTTCGAAGAAAGCAGGAAATCGCTGCACGCGTTCCGCGAGTCCGGGTTCGAGCGGACACGGATGGGTTCGAACGCGCAGCTGGAAGGCAAGAGTCTCGCGTTGGCCCACCTTCATCGTCAGGTGCCCGACCCGGTCCTGCGCGAGCAGCTGACGCCGGACTATGAATACGCGTGCAAGCGGATTCTGCGATCGGACGACTACTATCCGGCGCTCATGCGCGACAACGTCGCGCTGGAAACGGCGGGGGTGGAGTCGTTCGTCGATGAGGGCATCGTGACCCGGGACGGCCGTCTGCTCCCGTTCGACGTGGTCGTGTTCGGAACCGGGTTCGAGAGCCAGGCATTCCAGGGCAGCCTGCAGGTTCGCGGGACGGACCGCACGTTGGCCCAGGCTTGGGCAGAGGGCCCGGAAGCCTATCTGGGCATGACCGTGCCGGGCTTCCCGAACATGTTCATGTTGTACGGGCCGAATACCAACCTGAACCACAACTCCATCGTGTCGATGCTCGAGATCCAGCAGAACTACATCATCGACGCGATCGGCGGCATGGCTTCCGCCGGCGTGAAGGCAGTCAGCGTCGACAGCGGCGTGTTCGACGCATACAACGACAAGCTGCAATCGGCGATGGCCGGCTCGGCGTTTTCGGCGGGCTGCTCGAGCTGGTACAAGAACGCACAAGGCAAGGTGATCAACAACTGGCCGGGCACGGTGGACGAGTACCGCGCGGCGACGCAATGGGATCAAAGCGTGTTCGCGGCGATCTGAGCGGAGAGGCACATGACATCAGTGCACTGGTTGCCGCTGACGGAGGTGGCTGACGATGCCCGGGATGCCGTTCGGGCGTTCCGCGAACTGGGCGGACGACACTACGGCAGCTTTTCCGTCGACCAGTCGCGCGTGAACTTCGTGCGGGCGTGCGAATTGAACGGCCTCACGGGTGATGATGCGGTTGTTCACGAAGACATCGATGTTCCCGTCGCGGACGGCAGCATCCGGGTACGGATCTACCGTCCGCCGGCCGGGGCGGGTGCCGACGGCAACCCGCTCGTCGTATTCATTCACGGCGGCGGGTGGGTGATCGGCAGCGTGGACACGCATGATGGCATCTGCCGACATCTCGCACGGCATGGCGGGTGTGCCGTCGCTTCGGTGGAGTACCGGCTATCGCCGGAGCACCGGTGGCCGGTCCCGCTCGAAGATTGCGAGCAGGCATTGGACTACCTGATGGCCAACGCTTCCGCGCTCTCCATCAATGCATCCCGGGTAATCCTGGCGGGCGACAGCGCCGGCGGCAATATGGCGACCCTCATCGCCAATGCGGCATCGGCGGCGGGACCTGCGATCATCGGGCAGGTCCTGTTTTATCCCGTGACCGACCTGACGGCGTCACGCCCGTCATATCAGCGCATTCAAGGCGGATTTCCGCTCGTTGCCGAGTCGATGCTCTGGTTCCGGGAGCACTACGTGCCGGCCGGCACGCCATTTGATCTTCCACGCCTGTCCCCGCTGCTGCATGCGGAGGGGCGGCGGCAGCCGCCGATGTTCATGGCGACGGTGGGGCTGGATCCGCTATGTGACGAAGGCATCGCCTACGCGTCATGTGCGGCCCGCGCCGGGAGCCAGGTCGAGCATCACCATCTGCCCGGGCACCATCACGGCATCGTCACCGCAGCCCGTGCTATCCCGGCAGCGAGATACCTGCTGGATCGCGCTGCTTCCTTTGTTCGACGGCTTGCTGAAAAAGACGGTTGCGATGCGTGACGCTTCGATCGTCGCGCGGGCATGGCGCATGCAACCTTCGCGATCGATCGTGTAATGGAAACTCCTGATTCAAATTATCCCTCGACTGCATAGACTGGGAACCGTTGGACTTGGTCAATTGATCATGTTCGGAGTGACCGGTCAAATCGGGACGCGCACGTCAATGACTCACGCGCATGTCCGGTCGGGTGCGCGGATGGTTGTCTCGTGCTGGTTTGAAGCGGTGTCGCTGGCATACACGTGTGGGCGTATTTTTCCTCTGTAGTCACATGACCAAGTCGGGTGATCTAGTCATGCGGCGTTACGGATATTTTCAATAACTGGTCATCGGAGGGATCTCATGACTAAGAATCAAGCAGATTCGTGTTCGCCTGAGCACGTAGAGGTACTAATCATCGGGGCGGGGATCTCGGGGATCGATGCCGCTTGCCATCTCCGCATGAACCTGCCGGACCGCTCGTTCGCCATCCTGGAAGCGATGGATGGATTCGGCGGTACGTGGTGGACCCATCGCTACCCCGGCGCGCGTTCCGACAGCGACCTGTACACGTATGCGTTCGGCTTTCGCCCGTGGCAGGGCCGCTCGATCGCGACGGCAGACGAGATCCACAGCTATCTGGGCGATGTCATCAACGAGTATGACCTCGGCTCGAGGATCCGCTACGGGCATCGTGTTCAAACGGTGAGCTGGTCAAGTGAACAGAAGCGCTGGACGGTCGAGGTATCGCGCAACGATACGGGCGAACACTTCTCGATCACCACCGACTTCCTGTGGCTGGGGGCCGGGTACTACGACCATCGCCAGGGCTTTACGCCGAAGTGGAACGGGTTCGATCGCTACAAGGGAACGGTCATTCACCCGCAGCACTGGCCGGAAGACCTCGACTATGCCGGCAAGCGCGTGGTCGTGATCGGCTCGGGCGCGACGGCCGCGACGCTGATTCCGGCGATGGCCGGCACCGCGGCGCACGTGACGATGCTGCAACGGTCGCCGACGTTCTTCACGGCGGTTCCCTGGACCCACCAGCTGGACGCGACGCTTCGCGAACTGAGCCTGCCCGAAGAATGGCGCTCCGAGATTCTGCGGCGTGCGCACCTGAAGCAAACGTTCGACCTGATCAACCTGGCCGCAGCGAACCCGGACGCCGTTCGCGACTGGCTGATCAACGAGACCCGGCAACAGCTGCCGGAAGGGTTCGACGTCGACAAGCACTTCAACCCCGGCTATCGCCCGTGGCAGCAGCGCGTGGCGGCGGTGCCCGAGGGCGACCTCTTCACGGCCATCCGGGACGGGAAAGCGTCCGTCGTGACGGACACCATCGAATCGTTCGACGAAAACGGCATCACGTTGGCGTCGGGCGAGCACCTGCAGGCGGACATCGTCGTGACGGCGACCGGCTTCGACATGAGCGCGTTCGGCCAGATCGCGTTTCACGTCGACGGCGATCCGGTCGACATGACCAAGCGGGTCTCGTATCGCGGAATGATGATCGAAGGCATCCCGAACATGGCGTTCATCTACGGCTACTACCGGTCGAGCTGGACGCTGCGCGCCGATCTCGTCTGCGAATTCACCTGCCGTGTGCTGGCGCATATGGACAAGGTGGGGGCGAAGACGGTGGAACCGCGCCTGCGCGCCGAAGACGCCGACATGCAGCGGCTGCCGTGGACGGACCCGAACAACTTCAATGCCGGGTACGTGATGCGGTCGCAACACCAGATGCACTCGCGTGGCGATCGCATGCCGTGGCAGCACCACTTCGAGTACGAGGAGGAGCGCCAGACCATTCCGGAATTGAGCCCGGATGCCGAAGTCCTCGTGTATCGCTGATCTCCGAGCAACGTTCGATTAAAGGTGAAGTTATGGCACTCGATTTGCACCTCGCTGGTTTTCTCGAATCCCTTGCCGGGTCCGGCGCGAAACCGCTGCCGCAGTCCAGCCCGGAAGAGGCTCGCGGATTGATGCAGCATCTGGCGCGCGCCGTTCGCGCACCGGAGGCCGTGGTCGACGTTCACGGCGTGGAAGACCTGACCGTTCCCGGCGCGACCGGATCGCTGCGGGCGCGGCTGTACCGTCCGACCCAGGAGCGCAATCTGCCGACGGTCGTCTATCTCCATGGCGGCGGATTCGTCATCGGCGATCTGGATACGCACGACAACATTTGCCGGGAGCTGGCGCGCGGCGCCAACGCGGTCGTCGTCTCGGTGGATTACCGGCTGGCGCCGGAGCATCCGTATCCGGCCGCGGCGGACGATGCGATTGCCGCCACCAAATGGGTCATCGCGAACGCGGGTGAGCTGGGCGGCAGCGACGTGGTGGCGGTGGCCGGAGACAGCGCCGGCGGCAATCTGGCCGCGGTCGTGACCCAGCAACTGCACGCCGACGGCATTTCGCTGTCCGCCCAGTTCCTGATCTACCCCGCGGTCGCGCAGGATCGCGCCGGCTTTCCTTCCTTCAAGGAAAACGGCGAAGGCTACTTTCTCGACCTCGAGACGATCGCGTGGTTCGAGCGACATTACGTGCTCGACGGTACCGACCGGGAGGATCCGCGACTGGCGCCGATCCGTGCGAAGGACCTTGCCGGGTTGCCGCCCGCCGTCATCCTGACCGCCGAAGTCGATCCGCTGCGCGACGAGGGCGAGGCCTATGGCCGCTTGCTCCACGCGAGCGGCGTCAAGGTCGACACGATCCGGTGCGACGGCATGATTCACGGGTTCTTCGACATGGGGGCGATCTCCCCGGGCGCCCAGGCGTGGATCGAGAAGGGCATCGCGAGCTTTCGAAAGGTACTCGGCGGCGCGCAGCACCATTGATACGTTGGCGGGAGCGACTTGATTTCGCTTTTCGCCATTTCGTGGCCGCACGCGGTTCGATGGATGACCTCCAACGCTGCCGGTGCGGCCACGCAGTGCTGATGCATGACGGAATGAAGCCGATTGCGCAACGGCTCGGTGAGGCCGCGACGTGAGTGGCGGAATCGATGCATCAGGTAGTTGCTTGTGCAGCGTTCAGGCATCTATCCAGGACACAGACCCGTGAAGAACTCATTCGATTATCTTGTTGTAGGCGGCGGCTCGGCAGGCAGTGTGCTGGCTTCGCGTTTGACCGAAGACCCCGATGTGACGCTTTGCCTCTTCGAAGCCGGCGGCACCGGCGATGGATGGCCCATCAACGTGCCGGCCGCCCTGGTGCTGATGGTCCCGTCCCGGTTGAACAACTGGGCGTTCGAGACGGTGCCCCAAAAGGGGTTGCAGGGGCGACGCGGCTACCAGCCGCGCGGCAAGGCGTTGGGCGGATCGTCGGCGATCAATGCGATGGTGTACACACGCGGCCATCATGCCGACTACGACGATTGGGCCGCGCTTGGCAACGAAGGCTGGGCCTGGAACGACGTCTTCCCCTATTTCAAGCGAAGCGAGCATAACGAGCGCCTCGGCAATGAATGGCACGGGCGCGGCGGCCCGCTGTGGGTCAGCGACCTGAGGACGGGCAATCCGTTTCAGGGCCGTTGGCTGGAGGCCGCACGTCAGTGCGGCTTGCCCATCACGGACGATTTCAACGGTGCGGAGCAGGAAGGCGTCGGCATCTACCAGGTGACCCAGAAGAATGGCGAGCGCTGGAGTGCGGCACGGGCCTATCTCTTTCCGCACATGAAGGCGCGCGGCAACCTGACGGTGGAGACGGGCGCGCAGGTCAGGCGCATCGTGTTCGACGGTAAGCGGGCCGTTGGTGTCGAGGTCACGCGTGGGGGGAATGTCGAGACGGTCTGGGCGAAGAAGGAGGTGATCCTTTCCGCGGGCGCGTTTCAATCGCCTCAGTTGCTGATGTTGTCCGGCGTCGGGCCGAAGGACGAGCTCGAGCGTCACGGGATCAAGGCCGTCTCCGATCTCCCGGGCGTGGGGGAGAACCTGCAGGATCACCCGGACTTCGTTGTCAGCTACAAGACGAACAGCCTGGACGCGCTGGGGGTATCGGTACGCGGCGGGATCAAGACGTTGCGCGACATCCGGCAATACCGCGCGTCGCGGGACGGCACGATGACGACCAACTTCGCCGAAGGCGGCGCCTTCCTGAAGACGCGTCCCGATCTGGAGCGGCCGGACGTTCAGATGCACTTTGTCGTGGGACCCGTCAGCGATCACGGCAGGAAGGTGCAGCTCGGACACGGTATTTCGTGTCACGTGTGCCTGCTGCGGCCGAAAAGCCGTGGATCGGTCAAGCTGCGAAGCGCCGATCCGCTGGACGCGCCGTTGATCGACCCGGCATTCCTCGAGCACGCGGATGATCTCGAGGTCCTGCTCGAGGGCTACAAGCTGACCCGGCGGTTGATGGCGGCGCCCGCCATGTCCCAGTTCGTGACGGAGGACCTGTTCGCGTCCCGGTCGCGATCGGACGACGACATTCGTGCGTTGCTGCGCGAGCGGACCGACACCGTGTACCACCCGGTAGGAACGTGTCGCATGGGGAACGACGCGCACGCCGTCGTCGACGCTGAGCTGCGCGTACGGGGAACGGAAGGCTTGCGTGTGGTCGATGCCTCCATCATGCCGACGCTGGTGGGTGCGAACACGAATGCGCCGACGATCATGATTGGGGAGAAAGCCTCGGATCTGATCCGGAGGATCTCGCGATTCCCGGTTGCGATGTCGGCGTGAAAACCGGAAGGGCGGTTTGACTGGCCCTCTCTCGTGCCGACATGCGCCGGCACGATGGCCTCGACCGGACACGGACGTTGCGGGCAGGGTTTATGCAGCGACGTCCGCTGCCTGAATGCAAGGGCTCGCTGGCCGGTTGACGCAAGGCTGGACGCCGCTGGGGCATCGCGAGCTTTCTGGCGTCGAACGCTTGAGCCGCGAGGTCGGGCGACGCAGCCAACAGCCGACCGTAAAAGCATCCTTGTTCCTGGAAGAGCAATGCGCGCACGAGGAACGCGATGTCGCCACCCGAAGCCCGGATGTCGGATGCCGGGTGGCGACCTGTGTGTGCCAACCACCGGAGAAAGACCGGTGCTTGCTTCGCGGCGATGCGTCGCCGCAACCAACGAACCAACGAACCCATCAGCCGATCGACCTTGCCCGGCGTCCGGCCTGTCCGGGTGCAGGAAATAGTCTTCCCCCGCCTCTATCCCGATGGCTTCGGCATGCGTCACGCCGAACGCTGCTTTCAACTCGTCGAGTCGTGCCAGCGAACCTTGACCCCATCCGGCGTCGAACGCTGCCCGGAAGGTGTTCACGCGCACGAAAGGCGACGACTCGGAAATTCAAACATGCACTCGCTCATACTCATCGCGGATGACGCACCGGAAATGGCGTCAACGCTCGATACCTGCCTGACTCGCAACGGGTTTCGAACCTTTCAGACCAACACCTCCCAGGCCGTGCTTGCCACGCAACTGAACCTGAAGCCGGATCTGGTCATTCTCGACGTCCGTGAACTGTGTGCGGATACCCTGGACATGCTGGCCAGGCTTCGACGACAAAGCGATACCCCCATCGTCGTTATGTCGGCGTGTGATCTGGACGGGGAGCGGTTGCGCGCACTGCACGCCGGCGCCGACGACTACATCGTCAGGCCGTTCAACCCGGATGTAGTCGTCGCGCGATTGCTCACGATGCTTCGCCGCTCCGGTGCGCTCGCGCCTGAACGTCGTCTCCGGGTTGGCGCGCTCGAAGTCGACACGGAAAGCTATAGGGTTTGCATACGGACGTCCTCCGGTGAAACGCCGGTTTCCGTGACGCTCGTCGAATTCCGCCTGCTGGCTCACATGGCCAGGCTGCCGAATCGGGCATTTACGCGCATCGAATTGCTCAATGCGTGCATGGCTGACGTCAGTGCATCCACACGCACCGTCGACAGCCACATGACCCGGCTACGCAAAAAGCTGGTGGCCGCAGGGGCGTCGGGCATCCTGGAATGCGTGCACGGCGTCGGCTATCGCCTGCAAAAAGCCGGCTGACGGGGGAGCGCGTCGCTCGTTGTTCGAATCCGTTGTTCGTCGCGTGTGTATGCGGCGCTCAGGTGTATGCCGCAGAGGTGGGTGCGCCATCGGTAGATCGTCGGTTCGGAGCCGTTGCGGCGGTTGCGCAGATCACCGATCTAATCTATTGGCCCTGCGCGTCATGAGGGATGCTGGCGGGCGGCGCGTCCGTATCCCGCTTATTCGTCGCGTTACCGTTGCTCTCCAGGGTACGAGAACTCGATCGCCGTTTGGCTCCACCTTCCAACTCAGGTCAGGCAGGCTTCGACACAGCGAGCCGCGTTTCACGATCACGGCTCGCTGCGCGAATCAAACATCCGGCAGTTACTGCGCGACGACCCCGTCGCGAGAAAAAACCAGCCACTTGTCGCCAGGCGAGGGGAGTGCCGCGGTGTACGTCGTCCCGGTCTGGGTGTTCAGGCGCTGGAACGTCTTTCCATCATCGGTGCTTTGAGCCTGCAGCCCGTCGACGCCCACGGCCAATACCGTGGAGCCTCGGGACGCAAGCGCGGTAATGGAATTCTTGGTGTCGAGCGTCGCGCGTGACCAGGTGTGGCCGTTGTCCTCGCTTCGCATCAACGTGCCGCGCAGCCCACCGACCAGCAGCACACCATTGGGCAGCGCCACGCCGCACCAGAACGACCCCTTGTACCCGGTCTCCACGTTCTCCCAGGTGTTGCCCTTATCCTTGGAGATGAAGAGTTGTCCCTTCTCGGCCGTGGCAAAGATCTCGCCATTGCTGTTCGAAAAAAGACCGAACAGATTCAGGTCCGACTTCTTGCCGTTCGGGAGAACGGCTTCCTTTTTTGTCCAGGTCTTGCCGCCGTCATCGGTGACGAGGATCAGCGACCAGAGCCCGACGGCCACGCCGTGGTCGGCATCGATGAAGTGAACGCCGAACAGAGGGCGATCCTCGGTCGTCGCGAGACGCTGAACCTCCCACGTCTCGCCGCCGTCGGTCGTCTTCAGGATCGCGCCCCAGTGGCCGACTGCCCACCCCGTCCGTGCATCGATGAAACTGACGGATGTCAGCGTCGAGCTCACGGGCACCGCCTTTGCCTGGCGGTACGTCGCGCCGTGGTTGTCGGACAGCAGGATGATGCCGTTCGCGCCGACACTTACCACGCGCTGGCCTGCCCACGTCGCATCCAGCACCGGGGACTGCGTCGCGATGCTGGACTGGACGGCCGGAACGGGCTTGAGTTCCGATGCGGATACCGCGCTTTGCATGCCGCCCAGCAGCGCGCCGAAGACGACGATACTGGCCGACAGGGAGAGAACCTTGCGATTCAGGGTCATGGAATCCTCTTCTTCTTCAATGTGCGAGCAGGCCGGGCGCGCGCGCGGGCCGGCGGCGCGGGAAGATGCGCTCGAGCCAGACTGCAAAGGCGGGCAGAACCGTCATGGCCATGACCATGTTGACGATGAACATGAACGCCAGGAGCTTGCCCATGTCCGCCTGGAACTTGAGCTCGGAGAACGACCAGGTGGCGACGCCGATCGCGAGCGTGATGGCCGTAAAGATGGTGGCCGTCCCGATCTCGAGGATCGATTGTTCGAGCGCCTTGACGATGCCGACACCGTTGGCGAGATGCAGCTGCAGGCGGTTGTAGATATAGAACGCATAGTCGACGCCGATGCCCACCGCCAGCACCATCACGGGCAGCGTGGCGACGGTCAGGCCGATCTGCAGCTCCTTCATGAACCAGTAGCCGATGAACGTGCCGATCGTCAGCGGCAGGCAGCATGCGAGGACCGCGCGCAGGTCACGGTACGTGACGAGGACGAGCAGGACGATGGTCGTATAGACGTAAAGCATCATCGGCAATTCGCTGCGCTCGATTTCGTCGTTGACCGCGGCCAGCACGCCGGCGTTTCCGGAGGCGAGCCGGATCTTCACGCCCGGCAGCTTGTTCGTATCGCGGAAATGCTTCGCGGCGTTGATCACCTGGGTGATCGTGGTCGCCTTGTGGTCGGCCAGATAGATGTTCACCGCGGTCATGCTGCAGTCCTTGCGCATCACGCCGGGCGTGCGGGCCACCTCGCCGGCCAGCGACGAATAGTTGTCGGGGTCGATGGGGATCGCCGACATCTTGGGATTGCCTTCGTTGTACCCCTCGTTGTATTGCCGCAGCAACGACGAGAACGAAACGACCGACAACACGCCGGGGACGGCACGCATCGACCAGACGAAGCGATCCTGATAGGCGCCGACTTCCACGTTGTTGCAAGACTGGGGAGGCGCTTCGAAGACGATGGAAATCCAGTCGAGGCCGACGTCGTAGCTCGACGCAATGGACACCGAATCCTTGTTGAACCGGGCGTCGGCGCGAAGCTCGGGCGCGCCTGCCTGCAGCGTGCCGACGACGCGATCCCGGCTTTCCCAGGCCGCCACGCAGAACACCACGACGGCCGCCAGCAGGATGATCGCGGCATTGCGCGGAATGGCGACTTTTGCGAGAACCCGGAGCACGCGGCCACGACGAGCGGCATGCAGCTCCGCATTCTTTGCATAATTGCCGTCGACCTTGAGCATCGACGCTGCCAGCGGGAGCATCACCAGGTTCGTGACGATCTTGTACGCCACGCCGAGCGAAGCGGTGATCGCGAGCTCGCGAACCATCGGGATCGGAATCAGGATCAGCGTGACGAAGGAAACGAAAGCGGTCACCAGGGCGAGCGTGCCGGGAATCAGCAGCCCGCTGAAGCTGGACCGAGCGGCTTGCTCCACGGATTTCCCATGGGAAATCTCGCGAACGATGAAGTTGATCTGCTGGACGCCGTGTGAAACCCCGATCGCGAACACCAGGAACGGAACCAGCACGCCCAACGGGTCGAGCCCGTAGCCGAGGAGATGCAGCGTGCCGAACTGCCAGACGAGCGAGACCAGCGAGCAGGTCAGCGGCAGGATCGTCAGGCGAATGGAGCGGCAGTACCAGTAGACGGCCAACGCGGTCAGGAGCAGGGCGATCGCGCAGAACTTCAGGACGGACGATGCGCCGTTTGCGATATCGCCAATCTGTTTCGCGAAACCGATGATCTGGATTTCATAGTTCGAATCCTCGAACTTCGATCGCAACTGCGCTTCGAGCGCCTGATCGAATGCCACATAGTCGACCCGCTCACCTTTGGCATCGAGCTCGTTGAGGTCGGCGGTGACCATTGCGCTGCTCTGGTCGCGCGACACGAGGCTGCCGACGAAGCCGCCCTGGGCCGTCGAGCGCGAAATGGCGCCGACCGTGTTGCTGTCGAGCTGATCGGGCGTCACGGTGCCGGGAATGAGCGGGTCGGCCCGGAATCCGTCTTCGGTAATCTCGTTGACGAACGAATTCGGAGTCCACAGCGATTGAACGCTGCTGCGAGACACGTTCGGCAGGAACGTGACCGCCTGGGTGACTTCATACAGGCGCTTCAATGCATCCGGCGTCCAGATGCTGCCCTTGCGGGCCTTGACGACGACGATCAAACGGTTGGCGCCGAGCAGGTCGCCGCGATACTCGTTGAACGTCTGCGTGTATTCGTGGCCGAGCGGAAGCTGCTTCTCGAACCCGGCGTCCATGCGAAGCTTGACGGCGAAGCAGGCCATGACGACCGTGAAGAGAACCAGAAGCCCCAGAACGAGACGCCTGTGACCGAACAGCGTATTTTCCAGCGAATGAAGAGTTCTTAGCAGCTTGCTGGGCCGGGCTGCGTCGGGAACAGGCGTTTGATTCATATTGACCTCAGAAATTGCGAGATGCGACGATTGCCACGAAGTCTCGATCGCGTAGCGGGTTGGCCAGCGGGTTGGTCGGGCCCATGAAGCGCGTGTAGTTCAAGGCGACCTGCCAGTTCGCCGGGTTCTGTATGAAATTCACATACAGGTTCATCGCCGTCACGCCGCGCATGAACTGGGCATTCACGTTCGGCGTATTGCCGAAGAGGCCGTACCGAAGGTAGATCCCCGGATTGACCTGCCACCCGGGAATGACCGTGCCGTCGTAAACCCAGTTGAAATCGACGTCGATCCCGCCGGAGTATTTCGTTCCCTGCGCACTACCCGGCGAGTTGAGTGCGCCGGTCGTGAACAGGTCATTGAACTCATTCCCCCACAGAAGCGCACCCGGAGAAATCGGCGACCCGCCATAGCTCTTGTGAAGCCCGGGATACGCAATGATCACCGTCTCGGTCGTCAGGGTGGCGGTCTGGGCGCCGAGCAGCTTGAGGAATGCACCGGAATTGCCCGGCTGGAGCGAGTAGAGGGTCGTCAGGTGCCACTGGAATCGCTTCTCGTCGACCCAGCAGTTCCCCCCTTGCGCGACGCATCCACTGGCCGGATTCAGCGGAACGGCATCTCGCGGACGGTACGAGAGCTCGGTGCCGATCGCCCAGTCGCCAACCGGGAAGTTGGCGCTGACACCGATCATGTGACGGTCTTCCGGAAACCGGAAGATCGTCCCGCCCGTCGAACTCAGCGAGACTTGCGGGAACTTGTCGTGGTACGCGATCGTGTAGAAACCGAGATTCAGGTCCGTTCCCGCGGGCTGGTAGCGAATGGAAAAGCCATACTGCCCGCCGTTCTTCGGATGGACGGTCGAGACGCCATACGCGTTGTTGCCGGGCCCGACGATCTGATTCGACCAATAGCTGCCAACCGGGGGCAGGTAATTCTGGTTCCAGTTGCTCTGGATGTACCCTTCGACGTTCACGCCGTGACCCACGCCGGACGCGACACTCAGGATCGGTGCAGGCAGGATGAACTCCTTGACCTGCGCACCGGGTTGGGACGCGCGATTCACGTCGATCGCATTCGTCGCATTGACCCCGCCGACTTCCCAGATGCTTTCGCCCCAGCTGACGACCTGGTTACCCACGCGGATGCGCGCAATCTGGTCGCCGACGTTGAACTGCTTGCTGATCCACAGGTCGAGCAAGCGCGGCTTGAAGCGGATGTTCTTTTCGGCGTCCGACGAGAGCCCGCCGTTCAGGCTGGGTGGCGGGTTATAGAAAAGGTTCTGCCCGCTGGTGGCACCGGTGGTGTGGGTGCCGGAGTAGTCGTATTGCCAGGTGCCACGTGCCATGAACGTGAGCCCCTGCGACGGCATCTTCAAGAGCAGCTCGTGGCTGCCCTTGAGATAGCTCGTGAACGGATCGCCCTTGCCGTAGTTGATGTCGCCCTGGTCGGAGAGGCCGCTCAATTGACCGAGTCGGCCACCACCGGTCTGCGCACCGGTGGCCGCATTGTAGGTCGGCGAGACGAGATTGGAACTGGGCGAGGCAGTGCGAATGCCGACGCCCGCCGATACCGTCGAATCGAAACTGCCTTCAACGTTCCCGATCGTGAACGTGAAGGCGTGCGCGCTGCCGCACCCGAGGGCGACAAGCGCCGAGATCGCCGCGCGCACGAAGACCACGCTGGATCGGGGCTGTAATGAGGTGGTGGTAGCCATTTTGTTTCGGCCCCTGTCAACGCTCGCTCAACGCACGGAGATTGTCGGCGTTGTAGAAGCTCGGCTTGTAGTGTTGGTCCGCCGACGAATCGACCGACCACTTCGCGTCCCGTCCGGCCGCGAGCATCGAACCGTCCACGAGGTACCGGCCATCGACGAGGTTGTATTGAGCGAATGCGAGCGTGTCGCAGCTCCCCGTCTCATACACCGGGATGACGTAACCCTCGCGGACCTTCGAGATGTTGCCCTGCGCGTCGTAGTCCACCGCGCCGAGGTAGTTCCAGCTGTCTTCGTCGACGTAGAAGAGGCGCTTGGGCGCGGTATGGCGCATCCCCTGCTTGACCGTCGCTTCCACGACCCACACGCGATGGAGTTCGTAGCGACGCTTCGCCGGGTTCACGAAGTCAGGGCCGTAGGCATCTTCAAATTTGTCCGAGAAGTCGTACATGCCCAGGTCGTTGTACGTCACGATCATTTCCTTCTTGCCGAGCAGCTTCCAGGAGAAGCGGTCCGTCTGTCCGGAGAAGACCAGCGCTTCATCCATGTTGTACTGGTTGTCGAAGCCGATCTGGGGCGCATCGTATGCATACGACGGCATGCGACGGGTGCGGCGCTGGCCCGGGAAGTAGTAGAAGACTTCGGTCGGCTTGCCGGCGTAGGTCGTAAAGATCGCGGCCTGGCCGGCAATGGCCGCCGGGGACTTGTACGCGTAGTAGGCGTTGCCTTCGACCTGATTGACCTTCGCGAACGTCGTGCCGGCCTTGTCGCCCCACGGCTGGTAGATCCACGCGTCGGACACGTTCTTGATCCAGTCGGACGCGCCTTTCCGCGGGGAGACGACGGTGATGATGTCGCGCATCTCGACGCCGGCGCCGCGGTAGTGCAGCTTCGCGTTCCACATCACTTCCGCGCCGGTCTTGGGCGCAGGGAAGGGGTAGCCGGGAAGATGGGCATCGGAGAGTTCCGATCCGTCCGCGTTCATCTTGGCGAAGCCGGCGTTGTTCTTCGTGTTCTCCGCGACGAAATCGGGAACGCCGCACGTGCGCCGGGACGGATAGACCGGCATCGTGAAGCCCTTCAGGTTCTTCAGCAGCGCAATCTGGCCCGGGTTGAGCTTGTCCGCGTACTTGTCGACGTTGCTGGCGTCGATCGTGTACAGCGGCTTGTCGGACTTGTACTTGAAGAAATCCGCGCGGCGCTTGCCGTAACTCCATCCCGAGCCGACGTTGCCCACCGGTGTCCATGCGGGAATGCCGCTCGCGGTGCCGGCGATTTCGGCACCCGACGGCGTATGAGATGCATCCGTCCCTTCCGCAAGCGCACCGGTCAAAGACATCGCGACTGCGGAAGCGATGACGGACAATTTCGCTGCCGATCGGATGAGCGAAGCAGATTTCTTGAAAGCATGAGTCTTGACCACGGCTATCTCCTTGACCTTGACCAGGTGACGTGCGCCCGCCAAAGGGTTGTGCATAGTGAATACGGATGAAGGTACCGATAGTCCTGTCCGTTTGTTAGCTATGCGAAATGAATTGGGGTGTGCTTGTACTTTGTTTTGTTGAATCACCGAACTCCTGGTCATCGCTATGACGTAGAAGTTCGTATTGCCCGGCGCCTGGGTGCGGCGCCGGACGGTTCGTCAATGCATGCAGCTATTGGGCGCCCACCAGGGCCGGATGCGGCTTGTTCGACCGGACCGGCTTCGTACGCGCCACTTGTGAACGGCTTCCGGCTTCCGGCTTATGCCGGGACCGACGAGAAGTATTCAGCCGGCTGCGCGTGCCATCCTGCCCAGCGCTTCTCCCAGTAGAGGTTGTGAATCTTCTCGGAGATCGGGCCGGGGCCGTTGCGGCTGCCGAGCGGCTGATCGTCAATTGCGCTGACGGGCATGATCCCGCCTGCCGACGACGAGGTGAATGCTTCGTCAGCCTCGCGCAGCTGGGTCGCGGTGTACTTGCCGATGTTCACCTTGATGCTGAGCTCGGCGGCGATATCGAAGACGCTCTGCCGCGTGATGCCCAGCAGGCAGCCTTCGGCGGGCGTATAGAGCTCCCCGTTCTTGGCGAAAAACACGTTCGCACCGGCTGCTTCGGTGAGGTTGTCGCTTTCGTCGACGAGAACCGCCCAGTCCTTCTCCTGCGTCATGGCTTCGAACAGCGCGAGCTTCATGTCCATCCAGTGGAAGTTCTTGGCCGTGGGATCGACCGCCTTCGCGGAAATGCGGTTGTACAGCTTGCTGATCAGCAGGTTCGAGCCTCGCGTGCGAACCTCGTCGTCAGCCTGGAAGAAGAACGGCACGGCAAACGCGAACATGGCGTTCTTCATGGCGCCGCGGTCGCGGCGATCAACGCTCAGCGGGCCGCGGGTGACGCACCACCAGACGTACGCGTCTTTCAGGCCGGCGTTGCGCACGAGGTTGTGGAGAATTTCCTTGACCTGCTCGCGATTGAACGGATTCTCGAGGAAGAACTTCGCCGACGACTCTTCCATGCGCGTGAGGTGATCGTCGAGCCGGAAGAAGTTGCCCCGCGAGACGGTGACGACATCGTAGGCCGCGTCGGCATGCAGGAATCCCGCGTCGACGAGCGGGACGGTCGCTTCGGTGATGGGGACGTAGTTGCCGTCACAGAAGGCACTGCCATCTTCGTAGCGGGGTTCATGCGGAGCGCGAGCATGCAGCGGGTTCTCGTGCATGATCTGCTGGACTTGAATGATTGCCATGGTAATTGCCTTTCGCTCCCGAAGGAGAGTTGTCGTTCGATGTTGACGTCAAAAGCGACCGGATCGCGGTGCGCTTCTTTGCGGATTGCTTACTGCCTGGCTATCCGGCGTGAAGTCTGCCATATGACTTGATCAAATGACCGTGTAGTAGAAAGTATTGCTCGAAAAATTCCTTGTCGATGAAGGTTAACCCTCTGTGATGCCAGCCTGGATACTTGAGTGGCGAGCAGACCTTTGCTTGCCGGCCGCGATGGTCGAATGTCCATTTCGGCAGACCAATCCGATCCGCTTGAGAACAGCGGTTTCGGCGTATCGCGAGCTTCGCTGGAAGTCGCTTGGTGGTCTCGTCCTCATCGTCGTCCAGTCACACCCACTGCAGATCCTTTGCAACAGCGTGGCTGATCGTTCCCTGAAGCGTCGTACTTTGGAGAGCCAGTGGCAATACTGATTATTACTGAGTCGTGTGACTTGGCCAAATGATCAAAAAAGACGATAGTATGGATCTTCACGGGCGGTCCAGCAGGCTGAAGACTCGCCCCGATACCAACTGACATGGAGCGAGCAGATGCCGATTTTCGAAGCAGACCATCTCCGCAAGGCGTTCATAGGCGGCCGCTGGGTAGCGCCTGCGAACGGTGGCGTAGAGCACGACATCATCAATCCGGCGACGGGCGAAGTCTCCGGCGTGTTGCTGTTCTCCGACGAGGCCGATGTGAACCTGGCCGCGGAGGCGGCGCGCGACGCCTTCGCGGCATTCTCGAACACGCCTCTCGTCGAGCGGCTCAAGCTGCTCGAGCGCGTGATCGGTGCATACACCGAGCGGTCGCAGGATATGGCCGACGCCATCACGCTCGAGATGGGCGCACCGATGGACGCTATTTCTCGCCCGCTTCAGGCGGCGCTGGGGCTCTGGCACCTCCATACGACCCTGGAAGTCGCGAAGCAGTATCCGTTTGAACGAACCCAGGGCACGTCGCGGATCGTCAAGGAGCCGGTGGGGGTGTGCGGGTTGATTACGCCCTGGAACTGGCCGATGAACCAGGTCATGTGCAAGGTGGCGCCGGCGCTGGTGGCGGGTTGCACGATCGTGTTGAAGCCCAGTCAGAATGCGCCGTACTCGGCCATCGTCCTCGCCGAGATCCTCGAGCAGGCCGGCGTACCGCCCGGCGTATTCAATCTCGTGCAGGGCGCCGGGCAGCGCCTGGGCAGGGCCATTGCGTCCAGCCCGCTCTTCGACATGGTGTCGCTGACGGGTTCGACGAGCGCCGGCGTGGAGGTCGCTCAGGCCGCCGCGACGACGATCAAGCGGGTGACGCTGGAACTGGGCGGCAAGTCGGCCAACATCATTCTGGATAGCGAAAACTTTCAGCAGGGCGTCACGCACGGGGTGCTCCAGATGATGGCCAATTCCGGCCAGACCTGCACCGCGCCGTCGCGCATGCTGGTGCCGGCACATCGGCTCGAGGAGGCGGAGCAGATCGCGGTCGCTGCGTGCGGGCAGGTCGTCGTCGGGGATCCGCGCGATCCCGGTTCGCCCATGGGGCCGATGGCGAACCAGCGCCAGCATCACAAGGTGCAGGAGATGAACAGGGTGGGAAGCGACGAAGGCGCGATGCTCTTGTCGGGCGGGCTCGGCAATCCCTCCGGGCTTGAACGCGGCTACTACGTCAAGCCGACGGTGTTCAGCCGCGTGAACAATCGCATGAAGATCGCAACCGAGGAGATTTTCGGCCCCGTATTGGTGATCATCCCCTATCGGGATGAATCGGACGCCGTCACCATCGCCAACGACTCGCCGTACGGATTGTCCGGCTACGTCTATGGAGACTCGATCGAACAGGCGGAACGCGTTGCCAGAAAATTGCGGACCGGGATGGTGCATTTGAACGGCGCGGCCGTCGATATCGCGGCACCGTTCGGTGGGTACAAGCAATCCGGCAATGGACGAGAGTGGGGCTACGCCGGTATCGAGGAGTTCCTGGAGACGAAGTCGATGTTCGGCGCGACGCCGGGCGCCGTCAGCTAGCGGCAATCGACGACGGGCGTCCGGCAGGATGCGGACGTCCGTCGATCGAAAGGTGGCAAGATCGAAGCCTGCCATGAGGCGGAGCGCTGTCGGGCTGCCGGCTATGGGTGCAATGATGCGCTGCGTCGACGCTCAAGCCTGTACCGTCGAGCTCGAGAGGGAGGTGGCAAACGCCTCCAGCGCTGAACTTGCATGATCCAGGTTCGCCCTGAGCTGCTGGATATTCGTGTCCCCTTGCCAACTGTTCAGCAATCCGTCGATCAGGATGATGCTCATTCTGGCGACGGATTCAATCGCGCGATGGTTGACTTGTGGCGCGCACTTGCCGAGGTAAGCGATCGTTCGCTCGAGCGTCTGGACATAGGTTTTCAACGCGAAATCGGGGCGATGACGCTCGGCCCACTGGATCAGTTCAGACTGTGCCCGCGCGTACGAGGGATGCTGCACGAGCCATTCGACCATTTTGCGCAACTGCCATCCGGCGAGTTCGCCGAAAGAGCGAAATTCGCTATCAGCGGGGGCGTTCATCGCGAGAAGGTCGAACAGGGATTCGTAAACGGCGTCGAACAGATCGTCCTTGGTATGGAATACATAATGCAGGGATGCCAGAGGGCAACCTGCGGCTTCAGCAATTCGCCGCGTGGTGGCTCCAGCGACGCCGTGCGCGGCGATGACTTCAACGGCAGCGTCAACAAAATCTTGTCGCCGCAACGCAGCGCGAACTCTTGTCATTGATAAACTCCGGTACCCGAAAATCCTCTTCCGCTCACGTGATACACAGGTGTAGTGTCTATCCGTGATACATGGTCAAACGACCATAACGCTCGTGAATTATGTCGGCTTCTTGAAAGTTTGTCCATGAATTGGCCGGGCCACGGGTGCCCTGGATATTCAGTTCGCTTGGGTGAGTTGATTTTGAAAAATATGATCGCGTGACTTGGTCATTTGATCGGTCAACGTTAAGCAGACAAAGAGACGCTGTCGATGGAGGTAAACCCGTGAGCGCGAAAGCGGCAACGTAAGACCGAGGGCCGCCTGCCGGGAGCGTCAGGTTTCCATGCAAATGGAAACGGGCTGCTTCGTTGCAGCCCGTGCGGATTTTCGGCGGTGCCCATCACCTCGCGTTGCACGTGCGCGGTCGGACGCGCGCAACGGTTCCTGAAAGCGCCTTCGAGCAACGCTTGCGAGTAGGGCGGCGCATGGGACGAAATTGCAAACGTCCTGCGCCGCGCACCGTGCGGTCATTGTGAAGAGACGACGCGACACTGCCACCGTGAGGGCACCGGGGAGCCAGTGCCTCGGTGCAGGTGGCAGCTGCTTACTGCTTTCGTACCGACTTGCGAGGGGTCTTGGCGGCCGGGCGAGCGTCCAGAAGTGTCGTCGCGTAGGCGGCCAGCATCTTGCTGGCGTGGTCGACATCGGCGGCCAGACGCTTCGAATCTTCCTGGGCAAACCACGAGAAAAGCAGCCCGTCGACCAGGGCGATGCTCAGCCGCGCGATGGCATCCAGCGCCTTGGCATCCGCGCGAGGCTCGGCGGAGGCCAGCATGGCGCGGGCACCTTCCTGGGATATGCGAAGGGCGCCAATGGCCATGTCGGGCTGATGCCTGAGCGCCCACGTATACAACTCGGATTGAGTCTTTGCGTATGCCGGGTTTGCTTCGAACCAGGCCATCACGGAGCGCAGGTTGAACTCCGCCAGGTCCGCCAGGGTGCCGTGCTCCGGCGCCTCCGGGCTATCCGAGCGGATCAGGTCGATCAAGGACTCGTAGACCGCGAATAACAGCTCGTCCTTTGAGTGAAAGACGTAGTGCAGGGAAGCCAGTGGGCACCCTGCGGCCTCGGCGATGCGGCGAGTCGTGGCACCCTTCACACCGTGCTCTGCAATCACCGCGACAGTCGCCGCTACGAGGTCCTGGCGGCGGACTTCAGCCCGTACTCTCTGCATTGGCCAGAGCTCCGTTTTATGTCTTCGTCCATAGGTGCTACCCGTGCAGGGTAGTCGAATCCTCGGATATTAGCATGACGATGGACGGCATTTTGCAAGCAACGCAAGGCGTTGTCCTGCACGGATGTTGCGCCGCCGTGGCGGCGCGGGAAAAGTCGTTCGCAGGGACGTGCCGCGCATGATCGCAGCACCGGAGCATCGCGGTGCCCGGCAAACTTCACGAAGCCGGTGCGACTCGGCAGCATGCTTCGGGAACCAGGGGCGCACGCATTCATCGGGCATCGGCCCGGCTCATCAAACGGTGCTCCGTTTGTCCAGCGGCGTTTGCGTTCCGGTTTCAATGCTGCTGTCTCGTGAGCTACGCAGATGCGGTGACCAACGTGCGTCGGCGAAAGGGCAGCCACGCGCGGCGCGGAATGGGCGCAACTGCGTTGGTTTGTACGGTGCCTGCATGAGGTGGCTAATGGAAACTCCGTATTCCAAATGTCCTGTCGAGGCATAAGATTCGTGCCTGTAGATACGTGGTCATTTGATCAAGTCAACTTGTCTGCACCACTGACGTGACTTTGGGTATCACTTGGTGCAGCGAAATCCCCGCTCCGGGGCATGTGTTTCGCCACCGGGCGCGTCAGCCGCAATGCAGGGAAGGACGATCACTTGAATCGGGTTGGCATGTGCATTGCTTTGTAGTCATATGACCAAGTCTAATGATCTGTCCAGTTGGCTTGAGCGATGAATCTCTTTGGGTGGTGTGGTCAACGACAACGATAGGGAATGCGAATGAGCAATTTGATTGCTGTCTTGGGCCTGGGGGCGATGGGGTCTGCAATTGCCACCTCCCTGATTGCGGAGGGCGAGAAAGTCGTCGTCTGGAACAGAAAAGCGGAGAAGGCGCAGCGCATGCATGAACTGGGCGCACGCGTTGCCGATAGCGCTACGGCAGCCTGCGATCAGGCAGACGTCATCGTGGTCGTGACCGCGACACCGACCGATCGCGCGGCGGACTTCGAGGCGCTGGGCGAGCGGCGGAAAGGGAAAACGGTGGTCAATCGGGCAACGGGGCGCACATCGGAGGTGCAGGTACTGGATCAAATCGTGAGGGGTGCCGGCGCAAAATTCATCAGCGGAACAATCCAGTGCTTCCCGCCCGATATCGGCCGTGAGAGCGCCGTCTTCCTTTTGGGCGGCGACGAGAAGATCTGGAACGAAGTTGAGCCTCTGCTTCGAAAGATTGCGCCGCAATCCACCTACGTCAGTGCCAGACCGGATGTGCCGAACGTGCTCGATGCCGGGTTGACGGGCACCTTCGTTTTCGGCGCTGGCGCAGCCTTCCTGGAAGGTCTCAGGTTCGTGGTGAATTCAGGCATTTCGATCGACGAGATTCGCGACCTGATCCCAACCTATATCGCCGGTCAGACCCACTTCCTCGAAGGTCTGTTCGAATCCGTGGCGGCTTCAGACTATCAACCACGAGGCGCGGATCTGGACATCTACGCGCGAGCGACCGGACTGTTTCAGCAGGCGCAGGAAGATATCGGGCAGCCGCCACGAATTCTCAAGGCGCTACGCGAGCGAATCCTGGCATCCATTGCAGAAGGCAGTGGTGACCGAGGATACGCTGCACTTTTCAATCATTGACACCTGTTGGAGGAATCACCATGTCGTTGCAACGCCTTTCAAGCGATAGCACTCCTGAAGATCTGGCGAACGCAGTTCGGCAGGATGGCGGGGCGATCGTCAAGAACTTTCTCGGCTCCGACTTGCTCGCGCAGATCCAGCGGACGCTCTTTGACACGCTCCAGTCCGCTCCGAACGGAGTAGACGATTACTTCGCCGGTACGCAGACGCGTCGGGTTTCGCGCCTCTTTGCGCGTACCGACTGGATGGCCGAAGTTGCGTTGCATCCGCTCTATCTGGGCGCGGCGCGCAACATCCTGCAGACGCCGATCAAGATCTGGAGCGGCGAAAACCAGGTCGACATCGCTCCCGATATTCAGGTAGGGGTGACACAAGCCATTCAGATCCTGCCGGGTCAAGGCCTTCAGCCGTTGCATCGCGACGATTCCGTATGGCTTTGGCGGCACCCGAACTATGGGCGCGAGGCTCGGTTCCAGGTCATGGTGGCGGTATCCGACTTTACGGCGGCAAACGGCGCCACGCTTGTCATCCCGGGTAGCCACAAGTGGGACGACGAGCGTAGCCCCAAGCAGGAGGAAGCCGTTTCCGCGGAAATGTCCGCCGGCGATGCGCTGTTCTTCATCGGCTCCACCTATCACGGGGGCGGAAAGAACACCAGCGATGCACCGCGCACCGGCCTGACGATGTCGTATGACCTGGCCATCCTCCGGCAGGAAGAAAACCAGTACCTCACGCTGCCGATCGAACGCGTGAAGCGCTATCCGGAAGAACTGCAGCGCCTGCTGGGCTGGACGTACGGCACGACTTTTGCCGGCTTTGTCGAGCGTAACGGTCAAATGTCGGATCCGAACGATCTGTTGAAAATGAAGGACTTCCTCGAGGTCGGGCATTTCGATTAACGGACGGGAGGCGTGATGGGATCCTGGCTCGGCTTCCACGCGGAACTTGGGGGATTCCATCACCTGAGGGCATCGTAGTCGGTCGACGGGATGGAATAGGTCGATGAAGAGCGAGCAGTTGTGAAATTGCGATCTTTCGGTTGGATGAAGCAGTCTTCGAAACAGTGCCAGTATGGATGCGAGCAAGAGGGCGATTCGATGCCTCGTCGCGATTTCGCATTCGTGCAAACGACAAGGAGTCGATCGTGAATTACGAAATCAAGGGAATCCGAAAAATCGCGCTGCTTTATACAGGAGCCGTGGTCTGGACGCCCACCTACCTGCTTCCGTTCAACATCGAAGAATCGATGGCCCGGTTCGGACTGTCGGAAAGCACCGCTGGATGGCTTGCGTCCGCGGTACTGCTCTGTCTTGCGCTTTCCATCATCATTTTCGGTCGTCACATGCCGACGTTGAACAAGAGAACGGGGGCGCTCGCTGCGGCAGCGCTTGCCGTTCTGTCGACGTGTGCGATGTTTTCACATAATTTTTATATATTCGTCGCCGCGAAACTGGTTCTCGGCGCCGCCTTGGGTGTCAGCTGTGTTTGCGCATACGGGGTGATTGCACACGTCAAGCACCCGGAGAAGGTCGCGGCTCAAGTCGCCGTGGCGATGGCCATCATATTTTCCTGTGCGATGTACGTCGTCCCGATCGTGAACGTGAAGATGGGCAATATCGGTGTGGATGCCGTCCAGCTCGCCGTTGTCGTGGCGGCTCTGTTTTTCGGCGCGTTCATGCATCCTGCCATCAACGCAAGCGAGGAAAATGTCGCGAAGGACGCCATCAAATCCAGTGACGTCCGAGGGATTCTGCTCAGCGCATTCTTCATCTACGTGTCGCAGACGGCCCTCATGGGATTCGCCGCAGAGGTCGCGGCAACCCGAGGCGTTGAAGCGGAGCAACTCGGCATTCTGTTCATGGTCAATGCGGCGTTCCAGTTGCCGGTGGGGGTAGCGGTTAACTGGCTGGGCGATCGTTTTGGTCTGTTCAAGCCGATCGCCTTTGGACTTGCGCTGTTGATCGCGTGCAGCCTGGGCATGTATTGCGTGGGCGGCAGGTGGGCGTTTCTCGTGGCAACGGCTCTCGTCAGTGCCGGTGCGACGCTGATTGCCCCTTATATGGTGGGGGCACTTTCACAAATGGATACCAGCGGAAGAAGCACCGCGACCTGTGCATCGGCAATCAATCTTGGCCTGGCGGTGGGCCCCGCGATCGCCGGCATGGTGTTCAGCGTGGCCGGCTTGCGTGCGGTCGGCTGGCTGTCCGTCGGGTTGCTGGTGGTGCCGATCTTTCTGACCAGCGTGGCGATCCGTCAGTTCAAGTCGCGACATTCCGAGGCAGCTATCGCCTGAAGCGTGAGGCGAAGCGATCGCCTTGCTGCACGAACGCGCCCCGGCCCTTATGGATGCTCGGGGCGCCGTCGGCCGCCTGACATGCCAGTGCGAAACCAATCTATGCCGGGAGCGACTTCTCGTGTCGCGCGATGATGCAAAGATGAGTATTGATGCTGGCAAGCGCGATGGTTACTCAAATGCTTGACGATCATTGGAATGTGTCATGGAACTCAAATATTATCTTTATTGTCTTGCCGATCTTGCGTTGATAACGACTTCACTCGTCTACGGCGTGAAGCTTCTCAAGCGGCGCAACGGCCTCCTCGGATTCGAGTGGCTGGTGACGACGTTCTCGGCGTCGAATTTGATGCTCAACGCGTTGACGGGCGAGCACGCTTTTCTCAGCGTCTCGCTTTTTTGCGATGCATTTTCCAGAGGGTTCGGCGTACCGGTCATCACCATCGTCGGCATGATGGCTGTTACGCATCGACATAAACCGTCGCTTTTCGCTGATGTCTTGTATGTGGTGGGGGCACTGGCGGGAACCGTCGTTGTGTGGACGGCAGACTTCATGGTCGGACCCAAGCCCTATTTCTATCTGGTGATGTGGTCCTTGTTCTCGGTATATCTCGTTTTCGTCGTCGGGAAGCTGCTGCGAATTGGCGACAAGCGCAACGCAGTGAGTGTGATCGTGGCACTGGTCGCCACGCAGATTATTGCGAGCACCTATGACTTCTACCCTATACCCGGTGACCATGATCACATGATCTTTTATATCTTCGCGTTGCTTTCCTGGTCTTACCTGTCCGTCTCGCTGTATTACGCGTACTGTGCGCTGGAGCGCGCGCAGGAAAAAGCAACGAACCTCAATCGACGCTACACCCTTGGCAGCCTGGAACGAAATCCGCAGTGATTGCCGCGCGTCCACCGGAATGCCGTTGGATCTTCATGCGGGAAAATGGAGTTGGCTACTTCAGTCGTGAGCTGTCCCGCCGTGGAGGGGGCGCCACTGGATCGCGAGCAATGTCTTGCAACCCACGCCGCGCTCGTACGGGTGGCGTGGGGCGAAATTGGCCTGCAGTCGTTGGAGGTTCTGTTTCCGGCGTCGGGTCTGCAGCCCTTTGGCTGCGTAACGGTACGACCGTTTCTCTCTCGCCCAGGCATGACAGGCCGGCCTCGGTCGATTCGCGCTGCGACTGCCTGGGCGATCAACTGACGAGCTTAAAGAACCGGATGTGCCGCGATCGAGCTCGGTGGCGTACCCGGCACGGATCTGACGTTTCAGCACGAACTCGAGCAGTTGCCGAGGGATGCCGTCCGGCTCGAAGTCAGCCGTCGGCGCACGATGCGTACACACGAGACCCGCACAGCCGCGATCGAGCGCGAGCGCGCTATCGAAATCAGTTGCGCGCGCTCGCCTTCGGTCGTCCGATCGTCATGCTGATGTCTCCCGTTCCGTTGGCGTCAACATGCGACGTGAATATGGGGCCGTTAAGAGCGGAACGGGAGACGGGTCGGGTTGTCTCTAACCCAGGTTCGCGAGCGGCTTCCTGAAGCATTCAAACACGGCGGCCAGCTCATGTTGACCGTGGCCCTTGGCGACGGCCTGCTGGAGTCGCGCCAGGACTTCTTGCGGGTAGCTGCTGTCCGTGCCACTTTCCTGGCTGTACGCTACAAGCTGTCCGATACCCGCGGCCCAACTGTCCAGGGTGGCCTGCGACCCCGAGTAGTTTCCCTTCTTGATCATCTGTACGCACGTCTGAAGCGTATCCTCAACGAAGGGGCGACGTGCCAAGGCAAGCGACAAGTAGGTGTCGAGGGAGATGCCTTCGGCGTCGCACACGGCGGCGCCGTAGAGAAACCCGAGCGCGGCCCCCAGTGAGAACGAACCCACTACAGCGCCGTCGAGAATGGCAGCATTCCCGAATCGCTCTCCAACGAACAACGCATGTCCACTCAGGTTCGCCAGGGTAGGTCGCAGGGCTTCGAAGGTCGAACGCGAGCCGGCATAGAGAATCGATCCGTCCGGCGTGCCGATATCCTTGGGGTAGCAGCCGATGGTGCCGTCCAGGTACGCCACGCCGTGTTCCCTGGCCCACTCCGAAGCCTCTCGTGCGTCGTCCGGTGTGCCCGTCGTTAGCTGGATGATCGTTTTGCCTTTGAGACGGGCCGCGACGTCCGGCGTGCGCAGCAACGAATCGGACGCGCCATAATCGAGCACGCAAACGACCACGACCTGACTCGCATCGATCGCCTCCGCGGCCGAGTGTGCGACCTGGGCGCCAACTTCGCCAAGCGCCGCAGACTTGCTCGCCGTGCGGTTCCAGACGGTGACGCGATGATTGGCGGCAAGCAATGCCTTGGCCAGGGCCGCTCCCATTGCGCCGAGACCAATGACGGATATTGCCTGCGCCGTTACGGTATTTGCCATCACAAACCTCCTTCGAATCGGGTATATGAAACTTCAGAAGAGGACTCGCCTTGCTCAGCGAGGAACAGGGGGGGGCCGCCGTCGACCGCCACCGATCGCATGTGGCAGGAACCTGTCGTTGCCCTTTATGGTCGCCCGGCCGCCGCGTCGGGATGCGCTCGATCGGCACCCTGCCGTAGCCGGTCTCCCGCATCGCATCGGTCATCGCGGAGCCGATGAAGCGTGGTTCGATCGCGTTGGCGGATGCGGTAGATCCTGGACGGTTTCACGCAAGAGGCGCCGGCCATCGACGTCGGGCAACAATGAATCAATCCGCGACGAATGCTTGAACCTGCATGGGTTCGAGACGCCGGATGAAGCCAGGGCGATCGTCGAGGCGTGGCCCATGAATGCATATAACGATAGTTGTCCTGTCTTTTATAAAAATGACGTGGCACCAGCCGAGTTCGCTCGTCGGCTGGTGCCTGGTCGGGTCCGGCTGGATCCGAAACGCTGTAACGCTCGCTCCAGATCTGGCGTGGAAAACCCACGCCGATCAAGCGCATCCGGCATTAACGCTGCACGGTGTCCAGAATATCCAGGCGGCTCACTGCAACCGCCTTCTGCTTGATCGCGCCAAATGCCACTTCGGTCGCCTCGAGCGTACGCGCGATGTCTTCGTCGGTGTGGCTCGCCGTGAAGAACATGTTGTGCCACGGGTGAAGATAGGCGCCATTCTTGATGACCTCCGAAGCCCACGCCCGGCCGCGCGACACGAGCTCGTCGTCACCCGCGAAGAGCATCTGGGGCATGACGCTGGGCCCGGTCTGCTTGAGTTCGAAGCCATGCCGCCCGGCTTGTTCCGCGATGCCGGCGCGCAGCTTGTCCGCCAACCGCTTGGTGTGTTCGAGGTAGTCCGTTTCTCGTACCAGGCGCAGCGTTTCGATCGCCGCGGCCATCGGCACAGCCGAGAGCCAGTAGGAGCCCGTGACGAAAACGTTCGTCGCAGCCTCTCGTGCCTTGTCCGAGCCGAGAACCGCAGCGATCGCATAGCCGCCGCCGATCGCCTTGCCCCAGCAGCTGAGGTCCGGGTGCACACCCCAGTCCGACCACGAACAGTCACGCGACAGGCGCAGCCCCGTGCGGACCTCGTCGACGACCAGAAGCGCTTCCTGCTCGTCCGCGAGGCGACGGCACTCCTTCGCGTATTCGATCGACGGGAAGAACTGGTCGTAGAGCACTTCGTGCCGGAACGGCGTAGCGTAGATGGCCGCTACGTCACCGTCGACGCTCTTGACGGCGGCATTGAGGCTCTCGATATCGTTGTACTCGAAGTAGACGATGTGAGCCCGGTCTTCCTTGGTAATCCCCGTCGTATAGGGCACGTTCCACGGGGACGCACCATGGTACGTGCCGCGCGCAACGAGAATCTTGCGCTTCTCGCGATAGGCGCGCGAGATCACCATGGCCATCGACGTGGCGTCCGAGCCGTTCTTGCAGAACATCGCCCAATCGGCGTGACTGACCTGCTGGGTGAGCGCCTCGGCAAGCTGAACCATCACCTCGCTGGGGCCCGTCGCCGTGTCGATCTTCTGCAGTTGGAGGGCGGCGGCCTGCTCGATTCGCTCGTTGCCGTAGCCGAACAGGTTCGTGCCGTAGCCACACACGTAGTCGATGTACTTGTTGCCGTCGACGTCCCAGAGATGGGTACCTTTCGCTTTTGCAAAGTACAGGGGGAAATCTTCCGTCAAATACTTGACGCTCTGGTGACCGTACATCCCGCCCGGGATGACCTTCTCGGCTCTTGCGAACCACTCGTTCTTCTTTGCCAGCCTGTCCATGCTCGACTCCTTGTGAAAAATTCGTTCTCGGAACGTCAGACCCGATATAAAGTCTTTTGACTGAGTCAATTGACCAAATATTCGAACCCCGGAATTTTGGGGAATGCTGCTTCCGAAATCTCGCGTCTCGTCGTTGGATCGACGCGCCGTATGGCCTAGCTTCGCGAATGCCGCTTCGCTGCGTCACGCGCCTGGGCGTCCGTCATCGCTTCATGCGAATTGGTCATTTGACCAAGTCCAGTGTCTACAAATGTCGCCCAGACGGAAATTGGCGTTTTCCACTAGCCCCGCACAACAATGGATTAGCGTCATGCTCGGCATGCCACGGTGATGGGGGAAGAGGCGAGTTGCGCAACGGCAGTTGGCTGGCGTGCACTGCGCGGCGGCGACACCTGATCCGCGTAGTGGACATCCCCGCTCAACGTTTCAAGCAGGGATGCAGGGCGATCAAGGTGGGGATGCGCGCTGAGGGGGCGGCGGTGTACTTCCGCCGGAAAGTTTCGCTGCGGGAGATCGTGGTACGTACGGGCGTGTTCAGAAGCCCGGTACGCGCATGGCAGGGGCAGACTGATCCGCGCAGGCGGAAGTATCCGAAGCGCGCGGGCGGCGCCGTGTCGTTCGACGCGGTTGACGCTGCTTCATAGGCGAGAACCGCGAACGAAAAAACGGCGGGCAGCGCATTCGAGCGCCCGAAGTCGATTGGATCGTCCGTTTCGGGAAAC
>NZ_JAAGPE010000134.1:0-26406 GCF_017104605.1 Burkholderia sp. Ac-20384
GCGCTGGCCGGCTACGGCCTGTTCGGCGTCGGCTATATCGGCTACATGACGTTCATCGTCGCGCTGCTGCGCGGCGCGGGGATGAGCGGTACGGTGGTCGCCGCGTTCTACGTGATGCTTGGTGTCGCGACCGTCGTGTCGGCGCGGCTGTGGTCGGGGCTGCTCGACCGGATGCGCGGCGGCCAGGCGCTCGCCGTGCTCAACGCGTTGCTCGGCATCGCGACGCTGATGCCGGCGATGTTCGTGCATCCGGTGGCCGCATTTGCGTCGGGCGTGCTGTTCGGCGCGACGTTCCTGTCGGCCGTCGCATCGACGACGGCCTTCGTGCGTCACAACCTGCCGCCCGACGGCTGGGCAAAAGGAATCAGCGCATTCACGACGGTCTTCGCATTCGGGCAGATCGCCGGGCCGGTTGCGATCGGCTGGGTGTCGGACAGCGCGGGGCTCGCGCGCGGGCTCGTGTATTCGGCGCTGACGCTGTTCGCGGGTGCGGTGCTCGCGGCCGGGCAGCGCGCATTGCGGGCCGCCGCGTAATCACGCGCGATACGCGCCTTTCATCGCACGCACGCCGTGCGCGACACGCGATGAAACGCGCGGCTGAAGTAGATCAGGCTGTCGCCGTCGTCGCGCACGCGGATCGACGTTGCCTCGATGAACATCACCGAATGCGAGCCGACTTCCTTCATGTCGGCGATCGTGCCCTGCAGGCTCGCGAGCGCGTCGCGCAGCACGGGCACGTCCTGCTCGCCGCGATCCCACACGGGCAGGTCGAAACGGCGCTCCATCGGCAGGTCGGTGAGCCCCGCGAAATGCCGCGCGAGTTGTTCGTGTTCGGCCGGCAGCACGTTGATGCAAACGTGGCGGTTGCGTTCGAAAGTCGCACGCATCGCGCTCGACCGGTTGAGGCACACGAGCAGCGTCGGCGGCGTGTCGGTGACGGAGCACACGGCGCTCGCGGTGATTCCGCAGCGGCCATGCGGCCCGGCGGTGGTGATCACGTTGACAGCCGCGCCGAGGTGGGCCATCGCTTGCCGGAAGGCCTTCTGCGCGTCGGTCGGCTCGACGCGTGCCGGTCGCTGGATATCGGTCGTGGAAGACATGGGCGCTCCTGATTGGACGAAAGCGGCGATCGCGTGGCGCTGCCGGTGCAGTGCCGGATCGCCGACGATGACCCAAGCGTACGTCGCGAAAATGCCGGCGACCATTCGCACGATTGACGATGGAGATGGCGTTCTCGCCAACGCGTCTAAAGGTTCTACCTAGATGCGCGGCGCACCGCGCGAAAAAAATCGGGATTGCGCGTTCGTGTGGCCCGTGAAGGGGTTTTCAGCGGGTTTTCGGCTCGTTATGATGTGCCGCACACCCCCAGCGAACGACGCGCGCGACGAGCCGGCACCCGGCCCCGAATGCGGTGCGTGCGATACCCATACCGATATTCAGTGAGACACCCGCGATGACGTCACCCGCACCGATCGTATACATCGTCGACGACGACAACGGCATGCGGACGTCGCTCGCGTGGCTGCTTGAATCGGTCGGCATCGCGTCCGAAGGATTCGCGAACGCGACCGATTTTCTCGCGCGCTTCGACGTGAACCTGCCCGCGTGCCTGGTGCTCGACGTGCGGATGCCGGAGAAGAGCGGCTTCGACGTGCAGGCGGAACTGAACGCGCGTGGCGCGACGCTGCCGGTGATCTTCGTCAGCGGGCACGGCGATATCCCGATGTCCGTGCGCGCGCTGCAGAACGGCGCGATCGATTTCGTCGAGAAGCCGTACAACTCGCAGCAGATGCTCGAGCGCGTGCAACGCGCGCTGCGCCTCGCGCAGCAGCGGCATGCGGTGAGCCAGCGTCACCGCGAGCTGCGCCAGCGGCTCGATGCGCTGACTGCACGCGAGAAGGAGGTGCTGCGCGGCGTGGTGGACGGCAAGGGCAGCAAGCAGATCGCGTCGGATCTGTCGATCAGCGTGAAGACCGTCGACGTGCATCGCGCGAGCATCAAGGAGAAGCTCGGCGCGACGTCGATCGCCGCGCTCGTGCGCGACGTGATGGTCGTGTGGGGCGACGACGGCGAAGCGTCGCGATAGGGCAGGTTCCCCTGTCCGGAGAAATCCGTGCTCGGGGCCGGCGCATAGGCGGCCGTTGGCGTGAACCGGCCCCGAGCGTCGCAGGAGACGTGACGAGGCCGTCGTGTTCAGCGCATGTACAACCCGCCGTTGATGTCCCAGCACGCGCCGTTCGCGAAATGCGCGTCGCCGGACGCGAGCAGCACGGCGGCATCCGCGACGAAGCCGGCCGACCCGAGCTTGCCGCCCGGCAGGCTCGCGAGCACCTGGCGCAGTTTCTCCGGCGCGACGCTTTCATACACGATCGGCAGGTCGAGCGGGCCCGGCGAGATCGCGTTGACGGTCACGCCCTGCGCGGCGAGATCGCGCGCAAATACCTTGGTCAGCGTCAGCGTGCCGCCCTTTGCGGCAGCGTAATGCGCGCCCGTCGCCGAGCCGCCGTTCTGCCCGGCGAGCGACGCGATGTTGACGATACGGCCCGCGCCGCGCGTCGCGAAGTACTGGCCGAACACCTGGCAGCCGAACAGCACGCTGCGCAGGTTCACGTCGATCACCTGGTCGAACTGCTCGGCCGTGATCTCCATCGCGGGCACGACCTTCGATGCGCCCGCGTTGTTCACGAGCACGTCGATCGTGCCCCAGCGCGCGACGAGCGCATCGCGCGCGGCTTCGAAATCGCGCTTGGACGTGACGTCGAGCGGCAGCGCGATCGCGCGTTCGCCGCTCGGGTCGAGTTCGCGTGCATGCGCCTGGATGGCGTCGGCCGCGATATCGGCCAGCGCGACGCGGTAGCCGGCCGCATGAAAACGTTCGGCGATGACGGCGCCGAGCCCGCGCGCGGCGCCGGTGACGAGGACGACTCGGTCTGACATGGTGCGTGATTCCCTGGTTCGCGAGCGCGTGCTGGATACAGCCGCGCCCGCATCGTGGTTCATGCGGCAAGTGCCGCTTCGAAGTGTGCCGCGATCGCGCAGACCTGCTCGTCCGCGCCCTTGCGCCCGACGATCTGCAGGCCGGCCTTCAGCGGCGAACCGGCCAGCGGCAGCGGCAGGCTGAGCGCCGGATGGCCGCTCAGGTTGAACGGCCGGATCAGCGACGACATCGCGATCACCGATACGCCGTCGCGTGCCTGCTGCAGCGTGATCGGCAGCGCGGGCAGCGTTGGCAATACGAGCACGTCCGCGTGTTCAAGCGCGGCATCGACTTGTGCGGTGAAGCGTGAGCGCACGGCTTCGGCTTCTTTCAATGCCGCAGGCGTGGTCGTTGCGGCCGCACGCAATCGCGCATCGAGATCGGCGCCAAGTTTGCCGGTCGCGACCAGATGGCCGCACGCACGTGACGTTTCCGCATTGATCACGGTGAGCCCCGCCGCGAATGACGCAGGCATTTCGTCGAGCACGACCGCGTGCGAACGCAGGCCCGACGCACGCACGGCCGCGTCGAGTGCGGCAGCGATTGCCGGATCGGCATCGACCGTGAGGTGCGCGACCGTGCAGCCTGCGGCAGAGGCCGCGGCTTGCACACGATCGAAGCCTGGTGCGATCGCGGTCATTACCGCAATCAGCGTGCGGATATCACGTGCAAACGGCCCGACGCAATCGAGCGTCGTCTCGACGGGCGCGACGCCGCGCCGCGACACACGGCCGAACGTCGGTTTCAGCCCGGCCACGCCGCAGCAGGCGGCCGGCCCGCGGATCGAGCCACCGGTATCGGTGCCGAGCGCCGCATCGACCGTGCCGAGCCCGACGAGCGACGCGGAACCGCTCGACGAGCCGCCCGGAATGCGCGTCGCGTCCTGCGGATTGACGGGCGTGCCCGTGTAGTCGTTGATGCCGGTCATGCCGAACGCGAGCTCGTGCATGTTCGCCTTGCCGGCGATCTGCCAGCCCGCGTCGAGCAGCAGGCGGACCACGTCCGCGTGCCGAGTGGCCGGCGGTGCATCGGCGAGCGCCCGGCTCGCCGCGCGGGTCGGATAGCCTGCGATGTCGATCGTGTCCTTGATCGCGATCGTGGGGCCGGGGCCGCCGAGCGTGAAGGTGTCGATGAAGCCTGTCATGGTCGGTATCGTGGGCAAGCGTTGAAAAGCGTCAGGACCGTGGTGCGGCGGCGAGCGGCCAGGGGCCGTCGAGCACGCGTTCGGTACGGAAATGATGGATCAGCCAGGTCGAACCGTCGCCAGCCGGCGCGAAATCGACGGTCAGCCGTGCGCCGATCAGTTCGGCCGAGCCGTCCGCGTAGCGCGACGCCTGCAGCATGATCCAGCGGCCCCGCGCGCTCGCGTTGCCGGCGCCGATCTCGATCGACTCCGACGTCAGGAAGTGCAGGTTCGCCGAGAAGTGCGGATCGGGCGGCAGGTAGCGGCCCAGCATCGCGACGATCGCGGCCGTGCCTTCGAGACGGCCGAACTTGTGCGCATACTGCGGGCCGATGCCTTCCCACACGGCATCGGGGGTGAACAGCCCGGCGAGCGACGGGCCGTCGCCGGCATCCTCGGGCACGTCGCACAGCGCCATGTAGCGCGTGATCGTCGCGCGCACCGCGCGTTCGACGTCGAGCGCCGCCAGGCGCTGCGCGAGCGCGTCGATCAGGCCGGGAGACAGGTCGGTCATCGCGCGCCTCACGCCGCGGGCTTTGCCGCCGGCGGCACCGTCAGCGCACGGCCGACCCGCGCTTCGATCTTGCCGTAGCGCCACAGGTTGTATTCGCCGACCGGCGTCGTGCGATACAGGTTGCACACGGCGACCGTCGTGTCGAAGTCGGCGACGTCGGCCATGATGTAGAAGGTCCACGGCGCGCCGTCGGCCTGGCCGACCACGAGGCGGTCGTCATCCATCACGCCGAGCACGCGCACGCCGGGCATCGCTTCGACGGCAGCCAGCATCGCGCCGTACGCCTGCCACACTTCGCCGATCTTCTCGCGCGGCAGGTCGAAGAAGTTTTGCGACACGCCACAGCAGAACAGGACGCGCAGCGGCAGCGGATTCGAATCGGACATCGTGGGTTCTCCAGAAGAATCGGTTGAGTGCACGAGCCGGCCGGCGAGAGCGCTTCGGCATCGGCGTCATGCACGTTCGGAAAAACAGCGTCGGTCAGGCGCAGGTTACAGATAGCCGGGAAACGGCGTGACGCCGGTGAACACCGCGCCGGCGCCGTCGAAGTTGCCTTCGCCGAGAAATGCGTGCTGCGTGACGACCATCGCATCGCGCAGCAGCCGCTGCAACGGGTGCGTGCGATAGATCGCCGCCGTGCCGCCGAGCCGATAGGCGCGTTCGACGACGCTCGCGCCTTCGCGTGCGATCTGCGTGGCCGCGAGCCGCAGCAGGCTGACCTGGTCGGGCGTCACCGGGTTGCCGGCGAGGATCGATTGCCACACGCCGTCGGTTGCGTCGTAGAAGAACGCGCGTGCCGAGCGCAGCTGCGCCTCGGCCTTCGCGAGTTCGATGCGGTAGTACGCGCGATCGGCGAGACGCGGTGCGCCGGTCGTCGTCTGCCGGCCGCCCGACATCCGGTTCACGACGTCGAGCGCCGCGCGTGCGAGGCCGAGGTTCACGACGGCCAGCACCTGCGCCGCATACGCGACGGTCGGATAGCGGTACAGCGGCTCGTCGACGGTCGGCTCGCCGCCGCGCACGAAGGTCCATGCTTCGGGCACGAAGCGATCGTCGACGCGCAGGTCGTGGCTGCCGGTGCCCTGCATGCCGACCACGTTCCAGTTCTCGACGATCTCGACCTGGTCGGCGCGGAACACGGCCGTGCGCGGCTTGTTCGGCGCGGCGTCCTGCGCGCCCGGCACGGCGATGCCGACGCCGAGCCAGTCGGCCCCTTTGCAGCCGCTCGCGAATTTCCACGTGCCGTTCACGCGCCAGCCGCCCGGCGCGGGCTGGGCCGGCTGCACCGGAAACAGGCCGCCCGCGAACACCTGGTCGGGGCCGCTCGCGTACAACTCGGCCTGGGTTTCGAGCGGCAGCGCGGCCAGATACACGTTCGCGGAGCCGAAGCTCGCGACCCACGCGGCCGAGCCGTCGGCGGTCGCGATCCGTTCGATCATGTCGAGGAACGCGGTCGGCGCGAGCGCATCGCCGCCGAAACGGCGCGGCGTGCCCGCGCGATAGATGCCGGCCTGCTTGAACAGCGCGATCACGTCGCGCGGCACGTGCGACAGGCGGTCGAATTCTTCGCGGCGCGCGGCGACGGTCTCGATCACGGCGTCGAGCGGCGACAGCCGGGCGGCCGGTTCGCTGGCCGCGTGGGGAGCACTCGGTGCGGTGTCGAGGGCGAGGGCGGCGTGGGGCATGGCTGTCTCCTGGGGGGCGAATGGGGTTCGATTGCTTGGGTCGCATGCGCATCGCATGACATTGCAACCAGTCTAGAAACGCCGAAAACACGCAGCAATTGGGACGAAAGGCCGTGCGACTGGTGACGTTCCGTGCCGCACTAAAGAAATCTTCAGATGCGGGCGGCGCGCGCCGGTGCTATGTTGGGTTTCCGGTCGCGCGATGCCGCGCGGCCTCATCCGAAGCCGATCATGAGTTTCCCCGACGAAGACGATTTCCACCGGCTGCTCGACGCGCTGACGACCTGCGTGCTGCTGCACGACGCGCACACCAAGGCGATCGTGTGGGCGAACCGCGCCGCGTGCATCGCGCTCGGTTTTTCCGTCGAGGAACTGCTGCCACTGAAGGCGCCGGACATGACGCGCCCCGAACCGAAATACCAGCGCGAGATTGCCGTGAGCGCATGGGACCGTGCGCTCGTCGACGGGCCGCAGGTGTACGAGTGGTGCTACCGGTCGCGCACGGGCGTCGACATGCTGTCCGAGGCAACCGCCACCTACGTGCCGCTGCGCGGGCGCGACGTCGTGATGGTGCAGTTCCGCGACATCAGCGCGGAAGAAGCGGTGCGCCAGCAGTTGCGCCGCTACGAGGCGCGGCTGCGCGAATTCATGCAGGATCTCGACGAAGGCATCGCGGTCGTCACGCCGCACGGCGGCGTGCAGTTCATCAGCGAGTCGGGCCGCCGCGTGCTCGGGCTCGCGCCCGACGAAGCGCTCGGCGAGGTGCTCGACTACTGCTCCGAGGCCGATCGCGACAGGCTCGTCGCGCAATTGCGCGATGCGCCGTCCGCGTATCCGTCCGCGCCGCAGCGCTACCGGATCGTGCGGCGCGACGGCTCGCCGTGCTGGCTGCGCATCCTGTGCCGGCAGGTCGAGATCGAGGACGATCTCGACGGGCTGCTCGTGCAGTTCCGCGACGTGAGCGACGAAGTCGCGATCGAGGACGCCCGCCGTGCCGAAGCACGCATGCTCGAACACGCGGGCCGTTACAACGCGATGGGCGAGATGGCGAGCGTGATCGCGCACGAGCTGAGCCAGCCGCTCGCGGCCGTGCGCAATTTCATCGAAGGCGCGGTGCAGCGGCTGAACGCGCGCGGCGCCATCGACGACGCGATCTGGGGGCTGCGCAGCGCGGACCGGCAGGCCGAGCATGCGGCGCTGATCATCAAGAGCGTGCGCGAATTCATCGTGAAGCGCGAGCCGGTCGTTGCGCTCGCCGACCTGCGCGACATCCTCGCGGACGTCGCGTATTTCATCGAGCTGCGCGCGAAGGAGGCCGGCGTGACGGTCACGATCGTGCAGGCCGATGTGCCGCTGCCGATCCGCTGCGAGCGCGTGCTGATCGGGCAGGTGATCCTGAATCTCGCGTTCAACGCGATCGAGGCGTTCGCCGGTTGCGAACGTGTGCCGCGCACGCTGACGCTCGGCACCGCGAATGTGGCCGGGCATGCGGAGCTGCGCGCGATCGACAACGGCCCCGGTATCGCGGTGGGCGCGCACGACCGGCTGTTCGACGGCTTCTCGTCGTCGAAGGCCGGCGGCAACGGAATCGGGCTGTCGCTGTGCAAGAGCATCGTCACGCGCCACGGTGGCCGGATTGGTGCAAGCCCGGCCGATGGCGGCGGGCTCGACTGCCGCGTGACGCTGCCGCTCGCCGGGACGAAGGCTCAGGCGAACGCATAGTCGCGGGCGAACGCTTGATGCCGCGGCCGCCCGGCGGCCGTTGTGCAAGAGCGGGCAGGCACGCGCGCAGCGCATGATCAGCGCCCGAGCGCCCGTGCGGTTTGCCCGCCGATGCCGAAATCGGTGTTCGGGATGTCCTTGATCATCACGCGGGTGGCTTGCAGCGGCGCGTCGAGCACGCTGGCGCTCGTCTCCGACAGCGCGGCGATCAGCGCGCGCTTCTGTTCATCGGTGCGGCCGGCGATCAGGATCGCGACGATCACGGGCAGCGACGGCGGCGCGCCGTCCGCGGCGCTGCGGCCGCCGAGGCCGATGTGTGTTGCGGGCAATTCGGTCAGCAGCACGCGCACCGATTCGATCGGTGCACCGATCGAATCGACGGTCGCACCGGTCAGCCGTGCGATCAGTTCGGCCTTGCGGGCGTTGTCATGGCCGGCGGGCAGGAAAACTTCGAGTGTGGGCATGGTCGTCCGGAAAGGTGAAGGTGGCCGGCTCACCGTTGCGCTGGCGATGGCGAATCGGTGGCCGCTTACAGGTGAAGGTGGCCGGCTCACCGTTGCGTTGGCGATGGCGAACCGGTGGCCGCTTACAGGTGAAGGTGGCCGGCTCACCGTTGCGTTGGCGATGGGCGAACCGGCGGCCGCTCACGGGTGAAGGTGACCGGCTCACCGTTGCGCTGGCGACGGAGAACCGGTGGCCGCTTACAGCAGGAAGCCGATCGCGCTGAGCGCTTCGGTCGAGTCGATCAGGCGCACGACCTTCTCGGCGATCCGCATCTCGCCTTCGGCGTCGACGTGCAGCTTGTGCGTGACATCGGCCGCGAACAGCGTCGCGACGCCGCGCTTGTACGCGACGACGACCTGCGCCGACTTCAGCTCGACGGTGTCGGCGCTGCCGCTTTCCAGCGTGAAGCGCGACACGGTGCGCACCGTGCGCGCCGCGTCGGTCGCCGATGCCGAATAGCCGGATACCATCCGCTGCACGCGTTTCTCGCGCATGTCCTGGTCGTCGAACACATAGTTCAGCGTGGCGGCGAAATCGGTCGTGTCGGGATCGATCGGCACCACATAGTGGCCGGCCGGATCCCACAGGTCGAGCCACGCGCGATAGTCGCGGCGGTCGAGCATCTCGGCTTCGCGCCACACGAATTCGACCGCGCGGGCGAAGGTCTGCTCGGAAAAGAGGGCGTTGCGGTCGTCCATTATTGTTGCTCCATCATCTTGCGCCATTGCTGGTAGGCCTCGCGCATGCCGGTCTCGTCGGTCGCATGTGCGGTCTTTTCGCCGTTCGCGGCGGTCGTCTCGCGGTTCAGCCCGCGATTCACGAGGATCGGCACGTCGGGGCCCGCATGCGCGCCGCGTTGTACGCGCTCCCATGCTTCCGCGTCGTCGGGGCTGCCGAAACCGAACGGGCCCTGGAAGTGCTCGTGGATGCGCAGCCGCTCGCGGTTCGCTTCGTCGGGGCCGCCGTCCATCGCGAGCGCGACGTGGCGGATCTCGGTTTCGTTCGCCGAGATCGGCCGCAGCACGCGGAAGAACGCCATCGACAGCGCGAGGTTCGGGAACAGGTTCAGGTTGAAGCCGACGCCCATCAGCGAGCGCACGATGCGGCGCACTTCTTCCGGCGAGTGGCGCTCGGCGAGCTTCGCCGCGAGCGGCGCGAAGCGCTCGGCCAGCGGTGCGCCGTCGTCCTCGTCGAGGTCGATCAGCTCGGGCATCAGCACCGCGAGGCTGTGGCCGTTGCCGAGCCCGCGGCAGAACGCGTCCTCGCTCGTCATGAAGCTCGTGATCGCGGCGGCCGTCTCGTCGTCGATCGACTTCATCCACGACTTGTGCACGACCGGGAAGTGATAGAGGTCGGTCGTGTTCTCGAGCTGGATCTTCCAGTTGCCCTTGAACTTGAACTTGTGCTCGCCGTTCGCCTTGATCGGGTAGCCGGCGCCCTGTTTCATGAACAGGTCGATCCACGGCTTCGCGCCGCCGAGGAAATCCTCGAGCGGTTCGATCGCGTCGTTGAAGCTCGCGAAGATCAGTCCCTGGTACACGCCGACGCGCAGCTTCACGAGCGGCAGGTCGCCTTTCTCGCATACGCCTTCGTAGCCGTCGCCGTACGGCAGCGCGCGCAGCGTGCCGTCGAGTGCGTACGACCAGCTGTGATACGGGCACGTGAAGCCCTTCGCGTTGCCCTTGTGCGATTCGCACACGGTCGCGCCGCGGTGGCGGCAGCGGTTCTGCAGCACGTTGATTTCGCCGGTCTTGTCGCGCACGACGATCACCGGCTGGCGGCCGATCGTCGTCGTGATGAAGTCGCCCGGGTTCGGCAGCTCGCTCTCGTGCGCGACCCAGATCCAGGTGCGGTAGAAGATGCGGTCGAGCTCGGCTTCGAACAGCGCGGGATCGTGATACATCGCGGGCGCGATGCGGTCGGGTTGCGCGAAACCATGCAACGCGCTGGTGTCGATCGTCTGGTAGGAAATGTCGCTCATCGTTGTCGTGGGGAAAGAGTCGCGAAATCGGGCCGCGCAGCGCGCGGTTTCGAGTACCCAGTCTCGTCTCCCACTACATATCCGTCAAATTGATCTAAAATTGGCCAGTCAATAAATACGGCAAATGATGGAGGCTAGGATGACATCGGTCGATCATCTCGATCTGAACCTGTTGCGCGTATTCCAGGCGATCGTCGAGGAGCGCAGCCTGACGAAGGCCGGCGAGCGGCTCGCGCTGTCGCAGCCGGCCGTCAGCTATTCGCTGGGCCGGTTGCGCACGCTGTTCGACGATCCGCTGTTCGTGCGCACACGCTCGGGCATGCAGCCGACGCCGGTCGCGCTCGAACTCGCGGGGATCGTCGGCAAGGCGCTCGACATGGTGCGCGTGGCGCTGCGCTACGCGGAGCGCTTCGATCCGGCCACCAGCACGCGCACGTTCCGGCTGTCGTTGTCGGATGCGGGCGAGATGGCGTATCTGCCGGCGATCTGCCAGGCGCTGCGCGAGCGCGCGCCGCGCGTGACGCTGAGCGTGCAGCCGCTCCCGGTCGAGGAGATCGAGGAAGCGCTGCGCGCGAGCCGGCTGGATTTCGCGATCGGCAACCTGCCGGAACTGATGCCGCGCACGCGCCACCAGGTGCTGTTCGAGGAAACCTACGTGTGCATGACAGGCCGCCGGCGCGGGGTGCCGAGCGGCACCGCGCTGAGCCTCGACCAGTTCGTGCGCGCCGCGCACGTCAACGTGAAATCGGTCGAGCACAGTCACCACGCGCTTGACGATGCGTTGCGCGCGCAAGGCGTGGGCCGCAACATCGCGCTCGAAGTGCCGCACTTCGTCGCGCTGCCGAGCGTGCTGTCGGTCACGGATCTCTATGCGACGCTGCCGAAGCGGCTCGCGCAGATCCTGAACCGCGACAACGCGTTCCGGCTTTACGACCTCCCGGTCACGCTGCCGCCCGCGCCGGTGACGATGCACTGGCACGAGCATTTCCATGAAGACGAAGGCAACGCGTGGATGCGCACGCTGCTGACTGAGCTCGTCGAGCGGTTCGACGACGCGTGATTCGTGGGGCGAGGGCAACGCACGGATGGGCGCGTTGCTGGTCGAGCTCGTCGAGCGTTTCGACGAAGTGTGATTCGCTGGGACGAGGGCGACGCGCGGATGCGCACGCTGCTGGCCGAACTCGTCGAGCGGTTCGACGACGCGTGATTCGTGGGGACGAGGGCAACGCGTGGATGCGCACGCTGCTGACTGAGCTCGTCGAGCGGTTCGACGATGCGTGATTCGTGGGGCGGGGGCAACGCGCGGATGTGCGCGTTGCCCGCCGAGTTTGTCGAGCCATTCGCCGGGGCGAGACGTCCTGAACCGGTGTCGCTCGTGCCGCGCGCGTCGGTGATCAGAGATCCAGAACGAGCACCGCCGAGCGCGCACGCGACACGCAGCAGCAGATCACCGTGTTGCTCGCGCGCTCGGCCTTGCTGAGACAGTGGTCGCGATGATCGGGCTCGCCGTCGATGACGGGCACCATGCAGGTGCCGCACACGCCTTCGCCGCATGACGTGTCGACCTCGATGCCGATGCGGGCGAGTGCGTCGACGATCGACGTGTCGGGCGTGACGCGCACCGACTGCCCGCTGCGCTGCAGGCGCACTTCGAAGCCGTCGGCGGCCGGGCCGGCGCCCGCATCGGCGGCGGCCGGTTCCGCCGCGAAGCGTTCGAGATGGATCGAATCTTCAGGCAAGCGCGTCGCGGCTGCCGCGACGACCGCATCCATGAACGGCCCCGGGCCGCACGTATAGACGTGTGCGCGCGCGTCGACCGATTCGACGCAGCGGCCCAGCTCGGCCGCGAGCGCAGCGGGCTCGATGCCGTAATGGAACGTCACGTGCGACGCGAACGGCTCGGCCGACAGTTCGGCGACGAAGGCCGCATGCTCGCGGCTGCGGGCGAAGTAGTGCAACCGGTAGCTTGCGCCGCGCTGGTGCAGCGCATACGCCATCGACAGCAGCGGCGTGATGCCGATGCCGGCCGCGATCAGCACGTGCTCGCTCGCGTCATCCGTCAGACGAAACAGGTTGCGCGGTGCGCCGATCGACAGCTCGGCGCCGACTTGCACGTCGTCGTGCAGCGAACGCGAGCCGCCGCGCGACTGCGCCTCCTTCTTCACCGCGAACAGGTAGCTGCCGCGTTCGTCGGGGTTGCCGCACAGCGAGTATTGCCGCGTGATGCCGGACGGCGCGGTGACGTCGATATGGGCGCCCGGTTCGTATGCGTCGAACGGCTGGCCGTCGACGCGCGACACCCGGAAACAGCGGATGTCCTGCGCCGCGTCGATCAGCGCGTCGATCCGGACTTGGTGGCGGTTCGCTTGCATGGGGAAATCCGTGGGGTAGGGGAAACGCGGCGCGGCAGACACCGCGCCGTCATGCGATCGAGAATAGGGATGGGCATCGCATAAATCAAATCGATTAAAAAGCGATGCCTGAATCAGCGGGATGGATGATGGTCGGGCGACCGATCGTGACCGCTCATGACCGATTGCGCCCGGTGTTCAGCGCGCGGCGATCGCGTTGCCGGCCTCGGCCGCATGCGGCGCGGCTGCCGACGCATGGCCGCGTTCGCGATCGAGGCTGCGGCGATAGTGCCGGCACCCGGCGGCGAGCAGCAGCGCGGCGAGCGTGGCGGCCGCGACGTTGACGATCGACATCGAATGACCGACCGCCGCCGGCGCGCCGAACACGCGATCGGTGAACAGCGCGACGACGGTCGTGCCGATCCCGAGTGCGATCAGGTTCGACACGAGCAGGAACAGTGCGGAGATCTGTGCGCGCATCTGGTTCGGCGCGAGCGTCTGCATCGCGGCGGTCGACGTCGGCATCGGGAACGACGCGAAGAACATCGCGACGACGAGCGTCGCGAGCGACGCGGGCAGCGAGTCGAGCTGCGTGAACAGCGTCGCGGGGATCACCATGCACGCGGCGCCGATCGCGCCGGCGCGCATCGGCGCGTCTTCGCGGCCGCGCCGCAGCAGCCAGTCGTTGAGCCAGCCGCCGCAGAACACGCCGGCCGTGTTCGCCACCAGCAGCACGATGCCGAGCGTGTAACCGGCTTCGACGGCCGTCATCCCGAAGTGGCGGATATAGAACGCGGGCGTCCAGCTCAGCAGGCAGTACAGCGTCATCGCGTAGAACGAAAAGCCGAGGTAGTGACACGAGAAAGTCGCGCGATGCGTGCCGACGAAGCGCAGCGAATCGCGCATCGACACACGCCGCACGGCGCCCGAGCGATCCTGCGCGAGCCCCTTGCGCTGCGGGTCGCGCACGGTCGCGGCGAACAGCAGCGCGACGAAGATCCCCGGCAGCCCGACGATCAGGAACGTGACCTGCCACGCATGCACCTGCCCGACCACCGGCAGCGTGAACGCGCTCGCATGCTTGAGCAGCGCGATCACGTAGCCGCCGATCAGGAACGCGACGCCGCCGCCGATGAACGAGCCGAGCGAATACACGGCGATTGCGCGCCCGAGCTTCTCCTTCGGGAAGTAGTCGGCGAGCATCGAATACGCGCCGGGCGACAGCGCGGCCTCGCCTACACCGACGCCCATCCGCGCGATGAACATCTGCACGAAATGCTGGCTGAGCCCGCATGCAGCAGTCGCGACGCTCCACAGCGCGATGCCGAGCGCGATGATCCGCGGGCGCGCGTAACGGTCGGCGAGATAGGCGACGGGCAGCCCCATCACCGCATAGAACAGCGAGAACGCGAAGCCGTTCAGCAGGCTGAACTGTGTGTCGGACAGGTGCAGATCGCGCTTGATCGGCTCGATCATCAACACGAGGACCTGGCGGTCGACGAACGAAAAGACGTACGCGAGCATGCAGATGACGACGACATACCATTCGTACGTATAGCGCTTGCCGTCGGCAGCGCGGGCCGTGGATGCGGACATGCGGATTCTCCAGGAGCGGGCGGTGGAAAAGCGCGGCAGCGGCCTTGGCGGGCCGGGCGCCGTCGCGGCGCGAAAGCGTGCGGGGGCACGTGTCGGAGACGCAGCGTAGTCGGCCAAATTCGGCCGCCATAGCCGGAGTGACAGCCGCACCACACGGGCATTTACCGACCCGGATAAAGAAAACACCAGGGTCTCGCGCGCCGGCCGCCGCGCAGCGCGCGTGCGGCGGGGCGCGCGCCCATCATGTGGCGCATCTATAAGCGTTATAGAGCGCATTGCGTCGACGTCCGAAATTGTCGTTCCTAGACTCGGCCCGTTTTTGATCGGCAGCGTTGGCCCTTCGCGGCGAACGCGCATCACACCACGCGGCGCGACGCCGAACTGCGCCGGAAACTCTACGGGACGACGACGATGAACCAACCGAACGGGCGGGCCGACCGGCTTGCCGTACCGCTTGCCGCGCTGCTTGCCTGCGCGGCGCTGCCCGCATTCGCGCAATCGAGCGTGACGCTCTACGGCCGCGTCGACACCGCGATCGAATACGCGAACGCCGGGCCGAACCACGTGACGCGCATGGGCAGCGGCAACCTGTTCGCGTCGCAGTGGGGGCTGAAGGGCGTCGAGGATCTCGGCGGCGGCTACGCGACGATCTTCAAGCTGGAGGATGGCTTCAACGCGGCAAGCGGCGCGCTGTCGAACAGCAGCGCGCTGTTCGGCCGCGAAGCGTGGGTCGGCATCACGGGGCCGTTCGGCGGCGTGCAGTTCGGCGAGCTGTACACGATCCTGCACACGACGCTCGTCACGTACAGCCTGCCGGGCCTCGGCGCGGGGCTTGCGTGGGGCAATGCCACGAACAACTTCGTCGGGCCCGCGTTCCTGCGCGTGCGCAACTCGATGCGCTACACGTCGCCGCGCTACGCGGGCTTCATGCTGCGTGCGATGGCCGCGCGCGGCACCAACGGCGCGGCCGGACAGCCGGCGACGCTCGGCGATACCTACGGCGCGGGGCTCAACTACGTGCAAGGCGGGCTGTCGGTCGACGTCGACTACATGCAGCAAAAGTTCAGCCCGGTGGCCGCGTCCTCGCTCGGCGACACGAGCCCGGCCGCGAACGGCAACTACACGCTGGGCGCGATCTCGTACGATTTCAGCGTGGTGAAGGTGGCCGCGCTGTACATGCGCCATCGCGGCGGCCCCGACGTCGCGACCGCGATCGACAGCCAGAGCGCGTATCCGCACAGCGACATCATGGAGCTGAGCGCGACGGTGCCGATCGGGCGTGCGTCCCTGTTGCTGAGCGTGGGCCACTACCGCAAGGTCGCGGACAGCGACGGCAACGCCGATTCGTACGGCATCCGCTTCGACTATCCGCTGTCGAAGCGTACTGTGCTGTACACGGGTGCCGCGATGGTGCGCAACGGCGCGCATGCGCGCTTCGTCGTCAACGGCGCGGCGGGTGGCGGCGTCGCGGTCGCCAAGCCCGGTGCGACCGCCAGCTCGATCGTCGTGGGCATGCTCACGGCGTTCTGACCGTTTCGGCCGGCCTGCGCCCGGGCGCGTACCGGTACCCGCTTGCGCCGCTATGCGCAGGCGGGCGGCTGCGGCGCGAGCCATGCGTCGAACGGCGCCAGCTCGCCGATGTTGAACAGTTCGAGCAGCAGCGCGCGCAGCCAGCGATGGCCGGGGTCGGCGTCGAAGCGCCGGTGCCAGTAAGCGTTGACGGCCCATTCGCCGGCACCGGCGATCTCGTACAGCGCGCAAGGCTGCCGCGCCGCGAACGTGATCGCGATCGTCTCCGGCAGGATCAGTGCGTAGTCGCCGTCCTGCAGCAGCGCGGGCACCACCATGAAATCGGGGAGCGCCGCGCGCACGCGCGGCATCAGCCCGTGCCGCTCCAGCAGCTGCATCGATTGCGGATGCGACGTGACCGCGACGAAGCGCAGTGTGTCGGGCGCCTCGCCATCGAGCACGTAATCGTCGGGTAGCCCGACGCGCTGCGCGGTTCGGCGCGGCATCAGCAGCACGCAGCGCTCGTGCAGCAGCGCGGCGCGCTGGAAGTGGCTCGACGCATCGGCGAAATGCCCGAGCGCGAAGTCGATCCGTCCTGATTCGAGCGCGACGTTGAGCTGGCACTCGTCGACGTGCAGCGTTTCGATCACGGCACCCGGTGCGCGGCGGTCGAATGCGGCGAGCAGCGTCGGCAGGAACGCGCTCGCCGCGAAATCGCTCATGTGCAGGCGGAACACGCGCTGCGTGCTGTCGGGCGTGAAGCGCGAGCCTTCGTCGAGCACGTCCTGCAGGATCGCGAGCGCCTTGTCGACCGACACCGCGAGCCGCTGCGCGCGCGGCGTCGGCTCGACGCCGGTGCCGGTGCGCACGAACAGCGCGTCGCGGAACATCAGCCGCAGCCGGCCGAGCGCATAGCTGACGGACGGCTGCGTGACGCCGAGCCGCAGCGCCGCACGGCCGACGTGCCGTTCCTCATAGACCGCGCGAAACGTCTTCAGCAAGTTGAGATCGAGATCCTGCACGCGCAGTTCGGACGGATCGTTGTCGTGCGGCGCGGATTCGACGCGGGCCGGGGCCGCCGGGCGGCCGGTTGCGGAGTGCGTCATCGGGGTTGCCTCGCGGTGACGGAAGGCGCGTGGCCGTAACGCCGCGCATACGCCTTCGCGAAATGGCCGAAGCCATGGATGCCGTGTGCGATCAGCACGTCGGTCACGCTGCGCGCATCGCCGCGCTGCAGCGTCGCGTGCACGGCGGCGAGCCGGCGATCGCGCACGTAGGCGGCCGGCGTGGTGTGCAGGAACGCGCGGAACGCGTGCTGCAACGTGCGCGGCGCGACGCCCGCGACCGCCGCCAGCGCGGCGAGTGCGAGCGGTTCGCCGAGGTGCGCGTCGACGTGATCGCACGCACGACGCACGTGCACCGGTAGCGGCGGCGTGCCGCGCGCGAGCGCATCGCTGTACGAATGCGGCAGGTGCGTGAGCAGCAGCGACATCAGCCACGCGGTGAGGTCGGCGCCGAAGGTCGTCGCGGCCGCGCTGATGCCCGGTTGCGCGCCGAGCCGGCACAGGTATTCGAAAGTCGGCAGCAGCAGCGCGGCACCCGCACCGGCGCCGCCGGCCGCGAGATCGAACTGCAGCGGCTGCGTGAGCGTGGCCTGCAGCATGTCCTGCAGCTTGCGTTCGAGCGCGCCGCGTTCGAGCCGCAGCACGAGGTTGCGGCAATCGGGGCTCGTGCTCAGGCGGCTCGCGAGCGCGGGCGACGACACGGTCAGCTCGCCGGGGCTGGCGCGCGCGACGACGCTGCCGGCCTGCAGCTCGCATGCGCCGGCGAGCGTCAGCCTGAACAGGAAGTGTTCGGCGTCGTCGCCGAAATCGATGCGCGTTTCGCGGCCATAGCAGAGTTCGAGCAGCGCGCCGTGATGCAGCGGCACTTCGTACAGCTCCGCATGAAACGGATCGCGGCCGCGCGCGGCCATCCGGTGCGGCCCGAGACGGTGCGCGACCGCACGTTCGACTTCGTCGGGGGCGTGCAGCGTGCCGAGCCGGTTCGGCGCATGGCGGGACAGGGCGATATCCATTGACGGACCTCGTAGCGGATGCGGGGGCGCGGCGGCATGCGCATCGCCGCGATTGCGTTGCGCGAACGGGCGTGCCGTTGCGCGTTTTGAAGCGACGCGGCGGGGGCGGCCGCGTAGTCTCGGAGACACTCAATCACCGGGAGAAGACGATGAAGGTATGTGTTCTGGGCGGCGGCCACGGCTGCCATGCGGCGGCGATCGACCTGCTCGAGAAGGGCCACGACGTGACGTGGTGGCGGCGCGACCGCGAGCCGCATGCGCGGTTGCGCGAGCTCGGCGTGCTGAACGTGACCGACTATCGCGGCAAGCGCGCGGTGCCGCTCGGCGATGCGCCCGGTGCGATCCGCCTGACCGGCGATCTCGCGGCCGCGCTGCGCGGTGCGCAACTCGTCGTGGTGCCGCTGCCGGCCACGTCGCACGACGCGCTCGCCGCGCAGGTTGCGCCGCTGCTGGAGGACGGCCAGGTCGTGTTCCTGCCGCCCGGCACGTTCGGCAGCTTCGTGTTCGCGCAGGCGGCGGCCGACGCCGGTAACCGTTCGCGCGTCGCATTCGCCGAGACGGGCACGCTGCCGTACCTGGTGCGCAAGCATGGCGACAACGACGTCGTGATCAGCGCGTACGCGACGCGCTTGCCGACCGGTGTATTGCCGGCGAATGCGGCAGGCTGGGCGTTCGACGTGCTGCGTGCGGGCTATCCGTCGGTCGAGCCGGTCGAGGATGCGTTGTCCGGCGCGCTGATGAACGCGGGGCCCGTGATCCATCCGCCGCTGATCCTGATGAACGCCGGGCCGCTCGAACACTTCGACGCATGGGACATCCACAACGAAGGCACGCAGCCGTCGATCCGCCGCGTGACGAACGCGCTCGACGCCGAACGCATCGCGGTGCGTGAAGCGCTCGGCTACCGTGCGCCGCATTTCCCGCTTGCGGATCACTACGCGGCGGAAGGCGACGAATGGATGTACGGGCGCGGCGCGCACGGCAAGCTGACCGATAGCGGCGACTGGCGCGAGAAGATCGATCTGCGGTCCCATCGCTACATGCTCGAAGACACCCGGCTCGGGCTGTCGTTCATCGTGTCGTGCGGGCGCTGGGCCGGTGTGCCGACGCCGGTTGCGCAAGGGCTGCTGAGCATCGCGAGCGCGGTTGCGGTACGCGACCTGTATGCGGAAGGCCGCACGCTGGAGCGGCTCGGGATCGCGGCGCTGTCGAAGGACACGATGCGTGCGCTGCTCGACCAGGGTGTCGCAGGAGGTGCAGCATGAGCACGGCCGCCGAAGTGACACGCGTGCACGTGCTTGGCGCGGGGCGCATGGGGCAGGGGATCGCACTCGTGTTCGCCTTTGCCGGGATCGACGTGACGCTGATCGACTTCAAGCGGCGCGATGCGGCTGGCCAAAGCGCGTTCGACGATCGTACGCGTGACGAGATTGCCAGGCCGCTTCACGCGCAGGTTGCGCTCGGCCGCATCGATGCCGCGCAGGCGGATGCGGTCGTCGCACGCATCGCGATCGTTGCGCGTGGCGGTGCTGCGGAAGCGGTGCGCGATGCAGACATCGTGTTCGAGGCACTTCCCGAGGTGCTCGACGCAAAGGCCGACGCATTGCGCTGGCTCGGCGAGCATGTCGATGCGCACGCAACGATTGCGTCGACCACGTCGACGTTCGTCGTCACCGAATTGCAGCGCCATGTCGTGCGCCCCGAACGGATGCTGAACGCGCACTGGCTGAACCCGGCGTTGCTGATGCCGCTCGTCGAGATCAGCCGCAGCGACGCAACCGACCAGTCGGTGGTCGATGCGCTCGCCGCGCTGCTCGAACGCGTCGGCAAGAAGCCGGTGATCTGCGGGCCGGCGCCCGGCTACATCGTCCCGCGCATCCAGGCGCTCGCGATGAACGAGGCCGCGCGGATGGTCGAGGAAGGCGTCGCGAGCGCAGAGGATATCGACACGGCCATCCGCACCGGTTTCGGCCCGCGCTTCGCGGTGCTCGGGCTGCTCGAATTCATCGACTGGGGCGGCTGCGACATCCTGTACTACGCGTCGAAGTACCTGGCCGGCGAGATCGGCCCGCGTTTCGCGCCGGCCGCGAGCGTCGTGCGCAACATGGAAACCGGGCGTGATGGCGTACGCACGGGTGCCGGCTTCCACGACTATGCAAACGTCGACGTGCCCGCGTACATGCGGCAGCGGCTCGGCGAGTTTGCGCGATTGCTCGATCACCTGGGATTGGCGCCGGTGTTCGACGGCGGGCGGCGCGACTGGGACGCGTAGCCCGGCCGTCACGGCCGCGTGCGTTCGCGGTGCCGCACAAGTGTGCATGTGGCACCGTGAACCGGCGTGTTGCGCACCCGTCAGCGAGGGCAAAGGCACGGCCGTCGCGGCCGCGTGCGTTCGCGGTGCCGCGCAAGTGTGCATGTGGCGCCGTGAGCCGGTGTGTTGCTCACCCGGCGGCAAGGGCAACGGTAAAGGCAAGTGCACGGACATGGTGGCCGGCGCGGGCCACACGCTCATGCCGTATCGCCGCGCGTATCGGCGGCCGGTGCGGCACGCGTCTCGCGCATCACGCACAGCGTCGCGACGGTCACGAGCCCGAGCGCAATGAGGAACAGCGAAACGGGCCACGACGCGTGATAGTGCGCGAGCAGCGCGGTCGCGATCAGCGGCGACATCCCGCCCGCGAAGATCGACGCGACCTCATGCCCGAGCGCGACGCCCGAGTAACGCACCTCGGTGCTGAACAGCTCGCCGACGAGCGCGGGCAGCGTGCCGATCATCGCGCCGTGGCTCACCGCCGTGCCAACCGTGAGCGCGAGCCACACGAGCGGCGTCACGCGCGTATCGAGCAGCCAGAAGAACGGGAACGCGCACGCGACGAGGCTCAGCGCGCCGATCAGGTACACGGGCTTGCGGCCGATCCGGTCGGACAGCCGGCCCCACGCGAGCATCGCGCCCATCTCGACGATCATCGCGATCATCACGCCGGTCAGCATCACGCCGTTCGGGATGCCGACGTATTTGCCGTAGACGAGCGAGAACGCGAGGAAGATGTATGCGCCGCCGTTCTCGGCCACGCGCAGCCCCATCGCGAGCAGGATTTCCTTCGGATGGCGACGGATGCATTCGACGATCGGCAGGTGGGTGTGCGCGCCGCGCTTGCCGGCCTGCTCGAAGTCGCGGCTTTCCGGCAGATGGCGGCGGATATAGATGCCGATCGCGAAGATGACGATGCTAGCGAGGAACGGCAGCCGCCAGCCCCACGTGCGGAACGCGTCGTCGGGCAGCGCCTGCGCGGCGAGAAACGCGGCCGACGACAGCACGAAGCCGCCGCCCACGCCGAGCTGGCTCCACGCAGCGTAGTAGCCGCGTTGTTCCGGCGGCGCGTTCTCGCTGATCATCAGTACGCCGCCGCCCCATTCGCCGCCGGACGCAACGCCTTGCAGCAGGCGCAGCGCGACGAGTGCGGCCGGCGCCCACACGCCGACCTGCGCATAAGTTGGCAGCAGGCCGATTGCGAAGGTCGATGCGCCCATGATCAGCAGCGTCCACACGAGCGACGCCTTGCGTCCGTAGCGATCGCCGACGTGGCCGAACACGATCCCGCCGAGCGGCCGCGCGACGAAGCCGAGCGCGAAGGCCGCGAACGCGGCGAGACTGCCAGCCAATGGCGACGCGCCAGGCGGAAAGAACACATGGCCGAACACGAGCGCCGCGGCCGTGCCGTACACGAAAAAGTCGTACCACTCCATCGCGTTGCCGGCGACGGAGGCGATGACGATCCGGCGCAGTTGCCGGTCGGCGAGCGGCCGGGCGGCGCTCGGGGATTGCACGGTGTCGGTCGGGTACATGGCGGACTCTGAAGGGGAGGCGGGCGCGTGCCGTCTGTGCAGCACTGCGGGCTAGTGTTGTCGGCACCGTGCCCCCGGTCAAATCCGCAGAAAAAGGGGAGGGTCATCACTCCCGCAAATGATGGTCGCGCCGCTTCCCCGCGCCTACCCCACGCTTTCCCGCAGCAGCGCGATCATCCGCTGCGCCAGCGGCGGCACGTACGCGCCGGCCCGGTGCATGGCGCCGATCCGCCGGTCGAGTTCGAGCTCGCCGGCCCGCAGGTCGAGCGCGCGCAGCCCGGTCACCTGGTCGAGCGCATCCGTGCCGCCGACACACAGCAGCGGCGTGCCGCGCAACAGCTGCAGCAGCGACGTATTGCCGAAGTCCGTCTCGATGCGCAGGCGCGGCGCGGGCAAGCCGCGTGCGCGGAACGCGTCGTCGATCCGGTGCCGCACGGGAATCGTCGCTTCCGGCAGCAGCCATTCCTGATCGGCGAGATCCGCGAGCGTGAGCCCGCGCTTGCGCTGCAGCGGGTGCGCGGCGTCGGCGAGCACGGTCAGCCGGTCGTCGAACAGCGCGATGGTGTCGAGGCCGGCATCCTGCTGCTGCGGCTCGGGCGCGATGACGAGATCGAGCTCGCCGGCCGCGAGCAGGTCGAGCAGTTCGCGCGCGAGCCGGCAGCGCAGCCGCAGCCGCGCGGCCGGCCGTTCGCGGATCAACTGCCGGCACGCACCGAGCACGAACGCGTTGGGCACGGTCGGCGAGTAGCCGATCCGCACTACGCCCTGTTCGCCGCCGCGGATCGCGCGCATCTCCTGCATCGCATCGTCGAACTCGAGCGCGATCCGCTGCGCGCGCGCGACGAAGCGTGCGCCGGCCGGCGTCGGCGTCATCCCGTTCGCGGTGCGCTCGAACAGCGTCACGCCGACTTGCGCCTCCAGCCGCTGCACGGCTTTCGTGAGCGCCGGCTGCGACAGCCCCAGCGCCTCGGCAGCCTTGCCGATGCTGCCGTGCCGCTCGACGGCCAGCAGGTACTCCAGATCGCGCGTGTCCATCGGGGGATTCCTGTCGGTTATGACTTTATATCCGGTGATGCATTGTGGTGATGCCTGGGCATCTTACAGACTGGCGGCACTGTTCGACCAGGAGAATCGTTTTGAGCTTCGCCTACTTCCTGCGGCGCGCGGCCCGCTACTGGGGCAGCCAGCCCGCCGTGATCCACCGCGACCGCGCCGTCACCTACCGTCAGCTCGACGAGCGCTCGACCCGGCTCGCGAATGCGCTGCGCGGCCTCGGCTTCGCGCCCGGCACCCGCATCGCCGTGCAGGCGCGCAACTGCATCGAGCTCGTCGAGATCGAATGCGCGCTGTACAAGGCCGGCCTCGTGAAAGCCGCGCTGAATCCGCGCTTCACGGCCGCCGAGGCCGCCGACGTCGTCGGCAACTGCGCACCCGCCGCATTCATCGGCGGGCGCGGCTACACGGATTACACGCCCGATTCGCCGGGCTTTTCGTCGGTCGAGCGGTTCGTGTCGATCGGCGGCGCGGTGGCCGGCTATCTCGACTACGACACGCTGGTCGCGAAGGGCAGCGATACGCCGCCCGACTACCAGCCGGCGCCGGACGATCTCGCCGTGCTGCATTTCTCGTCCGGCTCGACGGGGCGCATCAAGGCCGCGATGCAGAGCTACGGCAACCGGCTCGCGTCGCTGCGCAAGATCGTGCTGGGAATGGACCGCCCCGCGCAGCCCGGCGACCGGCTCGCGCTGATCGGCCCGATCACGCACGCGTCCGGGATGCTGATGCAGCCGTACCTGTTCTGCGGTGCGACGCTCGTGCTGTTCGACGCGTTCGAGCCCGCGCATTTCCTCGCCGACGTTGCGCGCCAGCGCATCACGCACACGTTCATGGTGCCGGCGATGGTCAACATGCTGCTGAACGCACCGGAGCTCGCGCAGGCCGACCTGCGCAGCCTGAAGGTGCTCGGCTACGGCGCGGCGCCGATGGCGCCGGCGCGCATCGAGGAAGCGTGGGCGCGCATCGGCCCCGTGCTGTCGCAAGGCTATGGCGCGAGCGAATCGACGTCCGGCGTCACGCGGCTCGGCATCGCCGACCACGCGCACGCGCTGCTGCATGACCGCGAACGCCTCGCGTCGTGCGGCCGGCCGCTCGGCGAGACCGAGGTGCGGGTGGTCGATGCCGACGGGCGCGAAGTCGAAGGCGATGCGATCGGCGAGATCGTGATTCGCGGCGCGGACGTGTTCCAGGGCTACTGGAATGCGCCGGACCTGACGCGCGAGGTGCTGGTCGACGGCTGGCTGCACACGGGCGACCTCGCGCGCACCGATCGCGACGGCTTCATCTATCTGGTCGACCGCAAGCACGACATGATCATTTCGGGCGGCTTCAACGTGTATCCGACCGAAGTCGAAGCGGCGCTCTACCGGCACGAAAGCGTGCTCGAGGCCTGCGTGGTCGGCGTGCCCGACGACAAGTGGGGCGAAGCCGTGAAGGCCGTGGTCGTGCTGCGTGCCGGCCGTGACGCGCAGGTGAACGATCTGGTCGCGCATTGCCGCGCGCAACTCGCCGACTACAAGCTGCCGCGCTCCATCGATTTCGTCGCCGAGCTGCCGAAGAACGCGAACGGCAAGATCGCCCGCAAGCTCGTGCGCGAGCAGTACTGGCGCGGTGTCGCGCGCCGCGTCAACTGAAGGAGCCTGTCATGTTCGATCATCTGCAACGCCCTGAATTCGTCGCGCTGCGCGCGGCCGTGCTGCGCTTCGTCGACGACGAACTGCGCCCGATCGAGCGCGAGCTGCGGCTCGACTCGGAAGACGTGTGGCCGCGCGACGTGCTGCGCCGCGTCTGGCAACGCTCGGCCGCGCTCGGCTTCTATACCGCGAGCCTGCCCGTCGAGATCGGCGGGCAGGGGCTGTCGATCGCCGAGGTGTGTGCGCTGAAGGCCGACCTCGCCGCGAGCGGCGCGGCGCTTGCGCCGCACGTGCTCGGCGAACTCGGCGGGCCGCCGCGCGTCGGCAACATGCTGAAGTACGCGACGCCCGCGCAGCTCGATCGCTATTTCAAGCCGGTGATGCGTGGCGAGAAATCGACGTGCTTCGCGCTGACCGAACCGCACTCGGGCTCGGATGCGATGAGCATCCGCACCACGGCGGTCGAGGATGGCGATGCACTTGTGATCAACGGCACGAAGCACTACATCAGCGGCGCGCCGTTCGCCGATTTCGCGATCGTGATGTGCGTGACCGATGCGTCCGCGACGCCGCCGCAGATTACGGCCGTGCTGGTCGATCTCGACTTGCCCGGCGTGAGCGTCGAGCACGAATACGTGCCGATGTCCGGCCAGCATATCGACGCGGACATCCGTTTCGTCGACGTGCGCGTGCCGCGCGAGAACGTGTTCGGCGGGCTCGGCAACGGCTTCCGGCTCGGCATGTCGCGCATCAACGTGAACCGGCTGCTGCATTGCCCGACGATGCTCGGCCTCGCGATGTCGGCGTACCGCGCGTCGCTCGATTACGCGCGCACGCGCCGGCAGTTCGGCGGACCGATCGCGCGATTCCAGGCGATCCAGCACATGCTGGCCGACATGGCCGCCGCGCTGTGGGCATGCGAAAGCATGATCGCGCATACGGCCGCGCTCGCCGATGCGGGCGCCGACCTGCGGATGACGGCAGCCGCCTGCAAGCTGTATGTATCGGAGCGCTGCTTCGAGGTCGCGGACAAGGCCGTGCAGATCCACGGCAACGTCGGCGTCACGCGCGGCCATCCGGTCGAGCAGACGTTCCGCAAGCTGCGGATGTTCCGGATCCTGACGGGCACCAGCGAGATCCAGCGCAACACGATCGCGAAGGCGATTCTCGAACCGGCCGGCGCGGGAGGCGGCGCATGACGGCGCCCGACGACGCACGCGGCGCGTGGCCCGCCGCCGCTGGCGACGCACCGGCCTGGTCGTGTCTGCGCGGCGTGCGGATCGTCGATGCCGGCCAACTGCTGCCCGGGCCGCATGCGTGCGCATTGCTGCGCCAGCTCGGCGCCGACGTGATCAAGGTCGAGCCGCCGGGCGGCGACGCGTTGCGGCAGTTCGGCTCCGACACGTTCGCGCAGTTCAACCGCGGCAAGCGCTCGATCGTGCTCGACCTGAAGACGCCCGACGGCCGCGCACGCTTTCTCGATCTCGTGCGCGAGGCCGATGCGGTGGTCGAAGGCAACCGGCCCGGCGTGATGGCGCGGCTCGGGCTCGGCTACGACGTGCTGGCGCACGCGAACCCGCGCGTCGTGCTGTGCTCGATCACCGGCTACGGGCAGGACGGCCCGTATGCGAACCGGCCCGGCCACGACCTGAACTTCCTTGCCGATGCCGGCTACTGGTCGGTGCCCGCGCAACTGCACGACACCGTCGCACGGCCGCGCGTGCGGCTGGCCGATCACGCGGCCGCGCTGCATGCCGCGCTCGCGCTGGCG
>NZ_JAAGPE010000135.1:0-237 GCF_017104605.1 Burkholderia sp. Ac-20384
TAACCGTCAATGATATGACATATCAGTAGTAGGCACATATATCTGTGCTCTTGGTGTATAGATCTAATGAGTGTGTACGACAGCTAACGCAGCTATGTTATTAAGTCTATTACAGTTTGTGATTCGCATATCGTCATGACGGAGCAAGTTTAGCTATCGAGTCCATGGTTGAGGCGGTGTCGTTAGACACCGGCAAACGAGAGCTTGAATGTCGATCTGATTTGTTTTTTTTTTTTT
>NZ_JAAGPE010000136.1:0-25452 GCF_017104605.1 Burkholderia sp. Ac-20384
TCGCACGCGAGCAGCGTGCCGATCGGCACGACCGGCAACCCGCCCCCGAACGCGAGGCCCTGGGTAATGCCCGTCGCGGTGCGCAGGCCCGTGAACGAACCGGGGCCCGCGCCGAACGCGATCGCGTCGCAATCGGCGAGCGTCAGTCCCGATTCAGCGAAAAGCGCCTGGATGGCCGGCAGCACGCGCGTGCTCGACACGGCGCCCGTCAGCTCGTGGCGGACCCAGGTTTGCGGGGTGGAAACGGCGTCATCGGCATGGGCCGAGCGCAGCAGCGCGACCGAGCAGTATTCGGTCGACGTATCGATGGCGAGGAGCACTGTTTGCGTCATGGGCGACATTGTAATGCGGCGCCCCGCTCCCACGGGCGATCGGGCCCGATCCGTGCGGGTGCGCTGCGCCCGGCGGCGGTTTGGAAGGATCGCTCGACCCCGCGCGGCGGTCCGCTTGTTAAGATCGCCCGACCTGAAACCCTTACGGAGACACCCGATGAGCGAACTCACCGCCCAATTCGACCAGGCCCAGATCGACGTCAAGCAACTGACGGAACGTCCGGGCAACCTGACCCTGTTGCGCCTGTACGCCCTCTTCAAGCAGGCGACCGACGGCGACGCCCACGGCGACAAGCCGGGCTTCACCGACATCGTCGGCAAATACAAGTACGACGCATGGGATGCGCTGAAAGGCACGTCGCAGGATGCGGCAAAGCAGCAGTACATCGAACTCGTCGAATCGCTGAAGAACGGCACGGCTTCCTGACCGAATTGCCCCCTGCCGCAATAGGCAATCAAATCAGTGGCGCAGCGCAGCAAATCTCTTTATAATGCTGGCTGCGTCACCCCCGCGCTCGGCTCGCAAGCCGTTCCGGCCTGACGCCTCGTAGCGTTAAGCTCCAATCCGGTTTAGAACCTGTCCCCTCCTGCTTCGACCTTCGCGGTCGTCACTTATCAGGCTGGCGGCCCCGCTCCTGAAGCGCGCCGCACCCAAAACAGCTTCTAATGCCTCATCCGCCGACGGTTCGGCGGATTGCACCCCCGTTTCCCGATTTGCTCGCTGAATCCGACGACTTGGGTATGCGCGATTGGCGCCGACGTTTCACCCACTGTGTTTCAAGGATTGTTATGACTTCGAGCATCAACTCCAGCCCGCTCAACGCGATCGCCGACCAGGCGCTCGGTCTCGACAACGCCGCCGTTCCGGCCGCGGTCGAACCGGCGTCGGACGAGCCGAACTTCGCGTCGCTCGGGTTGTCGCCGGAGATCGTCTCCGCGCTGCAGGCCGCCGGCTATGTGAAGCCGACGCCGGTCCAGCAGCGCGCGATTCCGGCCGGCATCGCCGGCCGTGACCTGCTGGTCTCGAGCCCGACCGGTTCGGGCAAGACTGCTGCATTCATGCTGCCCGCGATCGAACGTTTCGCGCAGCTCCAGAAGGCGCAAGCGCAACAACCGCGCGCGCCGCGTGAACCGAACCAGGGCGACCGCCGTGCGCGCCGCCCGCAACCCGTCGCGCGCCCGGGCCTGCTCGTGCTCACGCCGACCCGTGAACTCGCGATGCAGGTCACCACGGCCGCCACGACCTACGGCAAGCACCTGAAGCGCTTGCGCACGGTCAGCATCCTCGGCGGCGTCGCCTACGGCCAGCAGCTGATGCTGCTCGCGAAGAACCCCGAAATCCTGGTCGCCACGCCGGGCCGTCTGCTCGACCACCTCGAGCGTGGCCGCATCGACCTGTCCGAGCTGAAGATGCTCGTGCTGGACGAAGCCGACCGCATGCTCGACATGGGCTTCATCGACGACATCGAAACGATCGTCGCCGCCACGCCCGAGTCGCGCCAGACGATGCTGTTCTCGGCCACGCTCGACGGCAAGATCGGTTCGCTGACGAGCCGCCTGCTGAAGGATCCGGAACGCATCGAGATCCAGCAGCGCCTCGAGTCGCGCGCGAACATCGCGCAGACCGTGCACTACGTCGACGACCGCGACCACAAGGATCGCCTGCTCGATCACCTGCTGCGCGACGACGCGCTCGACCAGGCGATCATCTTCACGGCGACCAAGATCGACGCCGACCAGCTCGCCGGCCGTCTCGCCGACGCAGGCTTCGAATCGGCTGCACTGCACGGCGACCTGCCGCAGGGCGCGCGTAACCGCACGATCCGTGCGCTGCGCGAGCGCCGTGTGCGCGTGCTGGTGGCCACCGACGTCGCGGCACGCGGCATCGACATCCCGGGCATCACGCACGTGTTCAACTACGACCTGCCGAAGTTCGCAGAAGACTACGTGCACCGTATCGGCCGTACCGGCCGTGCGGGCCGTTCGGGCACGGCAGTGAGCCTCGTGCACCACGCCGAGCAAGGCGCGCTCAAGCGCATCGAGCGCTTCGTGCGCGCGCCGCTGCCGGTCAACGTGATCGAAGGTTTCGAGCCGCGCAAGGCGCCCCCGCGCAACGGCGGCAACGGCGGCCGCGGCCGTCCGGGCGGCGGTAACGGCGGTCGTCGTTTCGGCGGCAAGCCGGGCGGCGGTTATGGCGGCAACGGTAACGGCAACGGCCGCAGCTACGGCGGCGGCAATGGCGGCGGCTGGAGCGGCAAGCCGGGCGGCAGCCGTGACGGCGGCCCGCGTCGCGACGGCCAACGCAGCGGCGGCCCGCGTCGCAGCAACTCCGCGTCGTAAGTACGCACGGGCGGCCACGACGGCCGCTCACGGAGGGCAGACCCGCGGATAACCGCCCCTGCCCGTCCAGCCAACCGGCGCATCTGCGCCGGTTTTTTTTCGCCCCGCCCCACATTTCACGATGCGGAAAATTTTTTTGTGTCGTAAAAAATCATGCTGCGTGGCACAACCCGGGAGATTGCGGGATGGAAAAAAGCATTTCTTATCCCGAAATTTCAATTTCAAGATATTGATTTAAAACAACTAAAAATTTACCCCACTCTTCACAAAGCCCCCTGTCCCGCTCCGGTCGATTTGCCTAGACTCTTATACAAGACTTCACGAACCGGAATCCACCGCTCCCGGCTTCGAGAACAGCGTCACCACCGTCAGATTCAATCCATCAGGCATCGCACCGCATCAAGGAGCTCATCATGTCGCGTCAGCAACAGGCACAGGAACTGCAACAGCAATGGGAATCCGATCCGCGCTGGAAAGGCATCAAGCGCAGCTACACGGCTGAGGACGTGGTCCGCCTGCGTGGTTCGATCCCGATCGAGCACACGCTCGCCAAGCGCGGTGCGGAAAAGCTGTGGAGCCTCGTCAACAACGAGCCGTTCGTCAACGCACTCGGCGCACTGACCGGCAACCAGGCGATGCAGCAGGTGAAGGCCGGCCTGAAGGCGATCTACCTGTCCGGCTGGCAAGTGGCCGGCGACGCGAACGTCGCGGGCGAAATGTACCCGGACCAGTCGCTGTACCCGGCAAACTCGGTGCCGCTCGTCGTGAAGCGCATCAACAACACGCTGACGCGCGCCGACCAGATCCAGTGGTCGGAAGGCAAGAACCCGGGCGACGAAGGCTACGTCGATTTCTTCGCACCGATCGTCGCTGACGCGGAAGCCGGTTTCGGCGGCGTGCTGAACGCATTCGAACTGATGAAGGCGATGATCGAAGCCGGCGCATCGGGCGTCCACTTCGAGGACCAGCTCGCGTCGGTGAAGAAGTGCGGCCACATGGGCGGCAAGGTGCTCGTGCCGACGCGTGAGGCCGTCGCGAAGCTGTCGGCTGCACGTCTCGCGGCCGACGTGATGGGCACGTCGACCCTGCTGGTCGCCCGCACCGACGCGGAAGCAGCCGACCTGATCACGTCCGACGTCGACGACAACGACAAGCCGTTCCTGACGGGCGAGCGCACGGTCGAAGGCTTCTTCCGCACGAAGCCGGGCATCGAGCAGGCGATCTCGCGCGGTCTCGCGTACGCGCCGTACGCCGACCTCGTCTGGTGCGAGACGGGCAAGCCGGATCTCGAGTACGCGAAGAAATTCGCGGAAGCGATCCACAAGCAGTTCCCCGGCAAGATGCTGTCGTACAACTGCTCGCCGTCGTTCAACTGGAAGAAGAACCTCGACGACGCGACGATCGCGAAGTTCCAGAAGGAACTCGGCGCGATGGGCTACAAGTTCCAGTTCATCACGCTGGCCGGCTTCCATGCGCTGAACTACTCGATGTTCAACCTCGCGCACGGCTATGCCCGCACGCAGATGAGCGCGTTCGTCGAACTGCAGCAGGCCGAGTTCGCGGCAGCGGACAAGGGCTTCACGGCCGTCAAGCACCAGCGCGAAGTCGGCACCGGCTACTTCGACGCCGTGACGCAGACGGTCGAGCGCGAAGCATCGACGACCGCGCTGCACGGCTCGACCGAAGACGAGCAGTTCTTCGACGGCAAGAAGGTCGCGTAAGCAGAACAGCACGACGCGCCACGCGTCATGCCGATGCCCGCCCCGTCTCGCGACGGCGCGGCATCGGCCACCGGACAACAATCAGGGAGGAGACGGCAGGCGCGCGATACCGATCGCGCGACCGGCCGCGCGGCCTGCGGGCCGCCAGCAACGACGCGCGCCGGCTCCGTCCGGCGCGCCCTTTTTCCAGGGCGCCGCCCTACCGATACACGATCACCGGAATTTTCGTATGGGTCAGCACGCGCTGCGTCTCGCTGCCGATCAGCAAGCTGCCGAGCCCGCGGCGTCCGTGGGACGCCATGAAGATCACGTCGCAGCCGCCGCGTTCGGCCGCCTCGATGATGCCGAGATACGGCGACGGATGCACGCTCGTCCAGGTATCGCAATCGACGCCGGCCGCCTTCGCGGCCGATTCGACCTCGTCGAGGTGCGCGCGCGCCTCGCGCTCGCTGCGCGCACGGAAATCGGCGGGCGGCTCGATGATCACTTCGGAAAACGGCGAGTACGGATACTGCGGCAGGCACGCGTAGGCCGTGACCCGCGCACCGACCGCGCGCGCCAGGTCGATCGCGCCGTCGATCGCCTTCTGCGACAGTTCGGAACCGTCGGTTGGAACGAGGATGTGCCGGAACATCGCGTCCTCCTTCGTCAATCGCACTCCGCACGCCGCGATCCCATCCGAGCCGGCCGCGACGCGTCGGACATGCCTCCTACGAGTGTAGTGCGCGAAACCGCCCAACCGGCGCCGGCAGCGGGTTCGCCCTCATATCGGAAACGCGCGGGCATGCACGACTTACTCGCCCCAATATCCGGGCTGTTCGTAGGTGTGCTTCAGGTAATCGAGAAACAGCCGCACGCGCAGCGGCAGATGCCGGCGTTGCGGAAACACCGCATGGATGCCGATCGGCGGGGCCGCGAATGCGTCGAGCACGCTGACGAGCCGGCCGGCCGCGATGTCGTCGCCGACCTCCCACCACGAGCGCCACGCGAGCCCGTGGCCGTCGAGGCACCACTCGTGCAGCACCGCGCCGTCCGAGCATTCCATCGTGCCGTTCACGCGGATCGACACGACCTTGTCGTCCTCCTGGAACGCCCAGCCGCGTTGCTGGTTCGCGTTTGCCGCGAGCGCGAGGCAGTTGTGCCGCGCCAGCTCGGCGAGCGTGGCCGGCGTGCCGCGCCGTGCCAGGTACGCGGGAGAAGCGACGCACACGCGGCGATTCTCGCCGAGCTTCAGCGACACGAGCGACGAGTCGGGCAGCTCGCCGAGCCGCACCGCGCAATCGAACCCCTCGTTGACGAGGTCGACCATCCGGTCGGACAGGTCGAGCGTGACCGATACGTCCGGATGGCCGACGCTGAATTCGGGCACGAGCGGTGCAACGTGCCGCCGGCCGAAACCGGCCGGCGCGGAAATGCGCAGGTGGCCGCTCGCCTTGACGCCGCCGGCGGACACGCTCGCCTCCGCGTTCTGCATGTCGTTGATGACGCGCTGGCAATCCTCGAGGAACGCCGAGCCCTCGAACGTCAGCGTGAGCTTGCGCGTCGTGCGCACCAGCAGCTTGACGCCGAGCCGCTCTTCAAGTGCGTCGAGGCGGCGGCCGATGATCGCCGGGGCGACGCCTTCCGCGTGCGCGGCCGCCGACAGGCTGCCCTTCGCCGCGACCGCGGCGAACGTTTCGATCTGCTTGAACCGGTCCATGACTCGCAGGGGCAGCGCTGCCGCCCTTCAAATAGCTTAAACCGCTCAAGATTAGGTATATGAAAGTAAAAGATCAAGTGATGTTTAGCGTCTTTTTTAGCACATACGATCACGAATAGAATTCACCTGACCTCTGAAACTGGAGCGCAAGGCTATGTCGGCCACAACGACACTCTCCTCTCCCGACGCAATCCTCTTCGACGCATTCGGCACGTTGTTTGACGTGCGTGCGGTCCTGGCCGCGGCGGAGCAGATGTTTCCCGGTCACGGGGAACGGTTGTCGCAGCTGTGGCGACGCAAGCAAATCGAATACTCGCAGTTGCGCACGCTCGCCGATCCGGCCGGTGCGCGCTATCGCCCGTTCCGGGACATCACGCTCGATGCGCTGCGGTTCGCCGCGCGCCGGCTCGGGCTCGCGCTGAACAGCGCGGCCGAGAAGCGGCTGATGGACGAATACGCATGCCTGTCCACCTATCCCGATACGGTGCCCGCGCTGCGCAAGCTGCGCGCGCTCGACCCGCGCCCGCCGCTCGGCATCCTGTCGAACGGCACGCCGCAGATGCTGGACATCGCGATCAAGAGCGCCGGCATGTCCGGACTGTTCGATCGCGTGCTGTCGGCCGACACCGTGCGCGCGTACAAGCCGAGCCCGGCCGCCTACGCGCTCGGCACCGACGCGTTCGGACCGAACCGGCGCGGCATCGTGTTCGTGTCGTCGAACGCGTGGGACGTCGCCGGCGCCGTCTGGTTCGGCTACACGACGTTCTGGCTCAACCGCACGGGCGCGCCCGCCGAGGAACTCGGCGCGCCGCCCGATGGCACCGGCACCGGCATGGCCGACCTGCTCGCATTCCTCGCCACCCCGGCTCCGTCCGGCAGACCCGCAAACCGCACGCGCCCCAGCCCGGGTGCATGACGTTCGCAGCGCTGCCGCCTTCCCCCTTCACCGAAACCGCAACTGACCGACCAAGGAGATGAGACTCATGAGCACCCCGATCACGCTGCCGCAAGGCATGACGATCACCGGCGAAATCAAGCCGGGTTACGAAGCAATCCTGACGCCTGAAGCGCTCGAACTCGTCGCAGCGCTGCACCGCACGTTCGAGCCGCGCCGCCAGGCGCTGCTGCAGGCGCGCGTGGAGCGCACGAAACGCCTCGACGCGGGCGAGCGCCCCGACTTCCTGGCCGAGACGAAGGCGATCCGCGAAGGCGACTGGAAGGTCGCGCCGCTGCCGGCCGACCTGCAATGCCGTCGTGTCGAGATCACGGGCCCCGTCGAGCGCAAGATGATCATCAACGCGCTGAACTCGGGCGCGGATTCGTACATGACGGACTTCGAGGATTCGAACGCGCCGAGCTGGACGAACCAGATCGACGGCCAGATCAACCTGAAGGACGCGGTGCGCCGCACGATCTCGCTCGAGCAGAACGGCAAGTCGTACCAGCTGAACGACAAGGTGGCGACGCTGATCGTGCGTCCGCGCGGCTGGCACCTCGACGAGAAGCACGTGACGGTCGACGGCCAGCGCGTGTCCGGCGGCATTTTCGATTTCGCGCTGTTCCTGTTCCACAACGCGAAGGAACTGCTCGCGCGCGGCTCGGGCCCGTACTTCTACCTGCCGAAGATGGAGAGCCATCTCGAGGCACGCCTGTGGAACGACATCTTCGTCGCCGCACAGGAAGGCGTCGGCGTGCCGCGCGGCACGATCCGCGCGACGGTGCTGATTGAGACGATCCTCGCCGCGTTCGAGATGGACGAGATCCTGTACGAACTGCGCGAACACAGCTCAGGCCTGAACGCCGGCCGCTGGGACTACATCTTCTCGGCCATCAAGAAGTTCAAGAACGACCGCGACTTCTGCCTCGCCGAGCGTTCGAAGATCACGATGACCGTGCCGTTCATGCGCGCGTACGCGCTGCTGCTGCTGAAGACCTGCCACAAGCGCAACGCACCGGCGATCGGCGGGATGAGCGCGCTGATCCCGATCAAGAACGATCCGGAAGCGAACGACAAGGCCATGGGCGGCGTGCGCTCGGACAAGCAGCGCGACGCGACCGACGGCTACGACGGCGGCTGGGTCGCGCACCCGGGCCTCGTGCCGATCGCGATGGAAGAGTTCGTCAAGGTGCTCGGCGACAAGCCGAACCAGATCGCGAAGCAGCGCGACGACGTGCAGGTCGAAGGCAAGAACCTGCTCGACTTCCAGCCCGAAGCGCCGATCACCGAAGTCGGCCTGCGCAACAACATCAACGTCGGCATCCACTACCTCGGCGCATGGCTCGACGGCAACGGCTGCGTGCCGATCCACAACCTGATGGAAGATGCGGCCACGGCCGAAATCTCCCGCTCGCAGGTGTGGCAATGGATCCGCTCGCCGAAGGGTGTGCTCGACGACGGCCGCAAGGTCACTGCCGAACTCGTGCGTGAATTCTCGAAGGCCGAGCTGGACAACGTGAAGCGCTCGGTCGGCGGCAACACGCAGCCGTACGAGCGCGCCGCGGCGATCTTCGAGCAGATGTCGACGTCGGAAGGCTTCACCGAATTCCTGACGCTGCCGCTGTACGAGGAAATCTGACGTCGCTGCCCGCTACGATCGGGGCCGGCCCTGCGTCGGCGCCGGTCGGATGCGATGACGGCATCAAAAAAAGCGCCCCGCGGGGCGCTTTTTCATTTGCGGCAGGATCGGATACCGCGGCTGACACGCGACCGGTCAGATGGCTTCCCGCTCGCGCCGGTGCTGAACCCAGTCGCCCGACGCAATGCGCGGCTGCCCGGCTATCGCGTGCGCGGCGACCGGATAGTAAAGGCAGGCGTACTGCCGGCCGCCGAGCTCGACGGTCACGTCTTCCGGCTTGAACAACGAGTCGACGCCCGGATACACGCGCTCGATCTCGTCGAGCACGGGAACGAGCAGGTCGTCGACCTCGTAGACGTCGCCCCAGACCAGCGACTTGCCGGCCGACCCGGCAATCATTCCCGGATAAGTACCGAAGTCGTACAGTTCGCCCGGCAGCGCGGCGGCGCCGAGCAGCGTCGGCGCGGCGATCCCGTGCCTGGCAGCCGCGTGGCCGATGTCGTTGGCCTCCCCGTTTCTCAGGGTGCCGTAGACGAATACGTAACGCATCGTGGTTCTCCTCTTTGATTCGTATGTTGCCGTGCTCGCGCGCGATTCGTGGCGAAATCGCCCGCGCATCGATAGACCACGATACCGGCCCGATGGTTCGAACCCGCACGCGCACCCGGCCCCGCGGCAGTCCCGAAATCGCCTGGTGCCCACACAAAGTTCATTTGAACGCGGCATGATCGCCCGACAAACCGCCGCATGCGCTTTCGCGGCGCCTTCTACAATAACGGCATCGCCGCCGCGCTGCCCGAATCGTTCATGAACCCGCCGTTCCAAGCCGACGTACCGAATCCGTACGTCATCGACATTCCGCCCGAATTCGCGCCGACCGCCGTCCATCCGATGCGCGTGCGCGCACGGCAGGTCAATACCGGGTATCGCATCCCGCTGCATACGCATGCGTGGGCGCAGCTCGCGTACGCATCGCGCGGCGTGCTGCGCGTCGCGACCACCGGCACGACCTGGATGGTGCCGCCGTCCCGCGCGATCTGGGTGCCGCCGCACGTGACGCACGAGGTCGTGATCGTCGAAGAGGCGTATCTGCGCACGTTGTATATCGACGAATCGATCGTGCCGGAGGGGCTCGACGCGTGCCGCGTCGTCGAAGTGACGGGGCTGCTGCGCGAACTGATCGTCGCACTCGACGCGCGCGACCTGAGTACCCCGCGCGAGCGCCTGCTGTGCGGGCTGGTGCTCGACGAGCTGACCCACGCCGAACCGCTGCCGCTCGCCGTGCCGATGCCCGACGAAAAGCGGCTGCGCATGCTGTGCGAAGCGGTACTCGCGCACCCGGCGCACGCGGAGTCGCTCGAGCATTGGGCCAGCGAGGTCGGCGCGAGCACACGCACGATTTCGCGGCTCTTCAAGCAGGAACTGGGGGTGAGCTTTTCGCAGTGGCGCCAGCAGGCGCTGCTGGCGCGGGCCATTCCGCTGCTGAACCAGGGACGCCCGCTGTCGCATATCGCGCGCGAACTCGGCTACCAGAGCCAGAGCGCCTTTTCGGCGATGTTCCGGCGTGCCTTCGGCGAAAGCCCGCGCGCATTCATGCTGCGCGGCTACGAGCATCGCGGCCCGGAAGACAGCCTCGCGGACGACGAAACCCCGGACGACGACACGATCGACGCTGCCCGCTGAACGCCCGGCTCCGGATCGTCAGGTCATCAGACCGGCCGCACCATGTGGCGAATCGAGCCGAGTTGCGCGAGCCGCGACCCGGCAACCTGATAGCCCATGCGCAAGTAGAGACGCGCGGCAGGATTGTCGACGAACACGCGCAGTTGCAGTTCGTGCAGCCCGCGCGCACGCGCCCACCGGTGCGACATGTCGAGCATGTAGGTGCCGGCACCCTGCCCGCGATGGCCGGCCGCGATCTGGACGTCGCGGATATGCAGCGAGTCGCCCTCTTCGGTCACGCGCAGCACGCCGATGCGCTCACCGTCGGCCTCGAGGATGAAGTTCTCGGATTCGCGCCAGCTCGCGTAGAACAGGTCGCTGCGCCACACGAGCCCATGGCGCTTGTAATAGCCGCCCATGTTGCCGTGCGTCAGCGCTTCGGCAAACGGAAAATCGCCGGCCTCCGCGGGCCGGAGCTGATACAGGAGTCGCAGGTCGGTCGGATCGAGCATCACGCAGGGGTCAAGAACGCATCCCGCCACGATAGCGCAGTCGCGTGCGGATGCAATCGCGGATTTCTCGTAGCGGCTCGACGCCGGATGACCGGCGGTTACGCGCCCGCCGGCGGGCGCAACCGGAAATACAAATGAAAAAGCCCGCACAAGGCGGGCTTTTTCATTTTCTGGCGGAGCGGACGGGACTCGCCTACATCCCGCAGGCCGCGGCTGCGCTTGCAAGCGCAGCCCTTCGAGTCCCGCCGGAAGCCGCGCAGGCGGCTTCCTCCACTCCGCAGTCACGCGCCCGCAAGCGGGCGCAACGAACGATACTAATGAAAAAGCCCGCACAAGGCGGGCTTTTTCATTTTCTGGCGGAGCGGACGGGACTCGAACCCGCGACCCCCGGCGTGACAGGCCGGTATTCTAACCGACTGAACTACCGCTCCAGTCTTGCTTCTTGCCTGGCAGGCGTCGGTTACTTCCTGCCGGCGCATCGTTTGTTCGAACGACGCCGAAATCTGGCGTCCCCTAGGGGATTCGAACCCCTGTACTCACCGTGAAAGGGTGATGTCCTAGGCCTCTAGACGAAGGGGACAACGTACTGCTTACATCTTTAATACAAAAGCCCGCTCAAAAACGTCTTGAACGGGCTTCGTTCTGGCGGAGCGGACGGGACTCGAACCCGCGACCCCCGGCGTGACAGGCCGGTATTCTAACCGACTGAACTACCGCTCCAGCTTTCTTACCCTCACCTGCAGGACGTCGGTTACGTTCCTGCAAGCGTTGCGACATTTCTACGAAACGCCGCAGAATCTGGCGTCCCCTAGGGGATTCGAACCCCTGTACTCACCGTGAAAGGGTGATGTCCTAGGCCTCTAGACGAAGGGGACAAAATCTTTTCAGATCTGTCTGACTTTCGCTATTCACTTTTCAATCAACAGCGAAGGCCGAAATTCTAACTGCTTTGAATCATTTTGTGAAGCATTTATTACTACCGCTGCTTCGCAAATCAACTCAGCTTGTTCTGATGGTGGAGGTAAGCGGGATCGAACCGCTGACCTCTTGCATGCCATGCAAGCGCTCTCCCAGCTGAGCTATACCCCCTTGCAGAACAGAAATGAGATTATATGGAGCTACTTTGAACTTGTAAATACCCTTTTTGCGATTCGAGCGAAATTTTTTGCGAAGCTGCCGCGATGTCACGCACAGGCGGCAGCTTCACTCGCCCTCGAACCTCAGGCCAGCGCGGCCTCGATACGCGACACCACGACATCGCGACCGAACAGCACGAGCACCGCATCGATCGACGGCGTGTGCGTCGTACCGGCCACCAGCAGGCGCACCGGCATCGCGAGTTGCGGCATCTTCAGCTTGTGCGTACCGAGCGTCGCCTTCAGCGCGGCGGACACGGCCTCCTTGGTCCAGTCGGCCGCCTTCAGCGCAGCGACGAGATCGGCCAGCGCCGGACGCACCACATCGGTCACGTGCTGTGCAAGCGCATCGGCTTCCGGTGCCGGCACACGATAGAACATCGTGGCGCCTTCCGCGATCTCCTTGACCGTCGTCGCGCGATCCTTCATCAGCCCGACCACCGCTTCGAGCGCAGGGCCCGTCGCGATCGCCGTATCGTCGATGCCGAGGGCGGCGAGGAACGGCTTCGCCAGCTCGGCGAGGCGCGCGTTGTCCGCTTCCTTGATGTAATGCGCGTTCAGCCAGCTCAGCTTGCTATGGTCGTACTGCGCGGGCGACTTGCCGAGATGCTCGAGATCGAACCATTCGACGAATTGCTCGCGCGAGAAGATCTCGGCGTCGCCGTGCGACCAGCCGAGGCGCGCGAGATAGTTGACGACGGCTTCAGGCAGGAAGCCCGCGTCGCGGTACGCCATCACGCTCATCGCGCCATGGCGCTTGCTCATCTTCTCGCCCTGCTCGTTCAGCACGGTCGGCAGGTGCGCGTAGACGGGCGGCTCGCCGCCGAGCGCATTCAGGATGTTGATCTGGCGCGGCGTGTTGTTCACGTGGTCATCGCCACGGATCACGTGCGTGATGCCCATGTCCATGTCGTCCACCACCACGCAGAAGTTGTAGATCGGCGTGCCGTCCGGGCGCGCGATCACGAGGTCGTCGAGCTCTTCGTTCGAGATTTCGACACGCCCCTTCACGGCGTCGTCCCACACGACCGTGCCGGTCAGCGGATTGCGGAAGCGCAGCACCGGCTTCACGCCGGCCGGCGGCTCCGGCAGCACCTTGCCGGGCTCCGGACGCCACGTGCCGTCATAGCGCGGCTTCAGGCCGGCCTCGCGCTGGCGTTCGCGCAGCGCGTCGAGTTCCTCGGCCGACATGTAGCACGGGTACGCGAGGCCCTTTTCGAGCATCTGCGCGAGCACCTCGCGATAGCGGTCCATCCGCTGCATCTGATAGATCGGACCTTCGTCGAAATCCAGGCCGAGCCACTGCATCCCTTCGAGGATGGCATCGACCGCTTCCTGCGACGAGCGCTCGACGTCGGTATCCTCGATGCGCAGCACGAACGTGCCCTTCATCTTGCGGGCGAACGCCCACGGGTAGAGCGCGGAGCGGATGTTGCCGAGGTGGATGAAGCCGGTGGGACTCGGCGCGAAGCGGGTACGGACAGGACGGGTCATAAACGGTAACTCGAACGCCTGGGGCGCATGAATGATTCGACGCGGGATCGACGGCGGCAGCCCGGACAGCAACGGGGCCGGCGACGCCCGGAACGGGAAAGAAGCCGGAATTATACTCGCGCCGGACATCGCGCCAAGCGCGCCGCTTGCTTTATGATGTGCGCGCCGCGGCCGCCAGCCGGCGCGGCGCCGGCCGCACGGAACCTGCCGTACGGCCGCTCGGAACCTATCGCCGCCGCGGGCCGTGTAACCCGCCGCCAAGCCGCCGGAGAACCATTCGATGTCGTCCCCTCGCCTGTCGCGCCGCCACTTCACGATCGCCGCCGCGTCCGCCAGCCTCGCCGCCTGCACGTCGTTCGGCGACAAATCCCGCCCGGACAATGCGTCCGGCGCCACGCAGCCGCACGAAAAGCCCGTGAAGATCGGCATCGCACTCGGCGGCGGCGCCGCGCGCGGCTTCTCGCACATCGGCGTGCTGAAGGCGCTCGAGGCGCGCGGCATCCCGGTCGAAATCGTCGCGGGCACGAGCGCGGGCTCGGTGGTCGGCGCACTCTATGCGTCGGGCATGAGCGCGCTGCAAATCAACAAGATCGCACTCGACATGGACCAGGCGGCGATCAGCGACTGGGCGCTGCCGTTCCGCTCGCGCGGGCTGCTGCAAGGCGTGGCGCTGCAGAACTTCCTGAACAAGACACTCAACAACCGGCCGATCGAGAAGATGGCGAAGCCGCTCGGCATCGTCGCGACCGATCTGCAGAACGGCCAGCCGATCCTGTTCCAGCAGGGCAATACGGGGCTCGCGGTGCGCGCGTCGTGCAGCGTGCCGTCGGTGTTCGAACCGGTGAAGATCGGCAACCGCGAGTATGTCGACGGCGGCCTCGTGAGCCCGGTGCCGGCGTCGTACGCGCGCAAGATGGGCGCGAGCTTCGTGATCGCGGTCGACATCTCGGCCCGGCCGGACGGCGCGGCCACCAACAACCCGATCGAGATGCTGCTGCAGACCTTCACGATCATGGGCCAGACGATCAAGACCTACGAGCTCGACAAGTACGCGGACGTCGTGATCCGCCCGAACCTCAACGCGATGGGCGGCAGCGACTTCAACCAGCGCAACGCGGCGATTCTCGCGGGCGAGGAAGCCGTCGCGCGCATCATGCCGGAACTGCAGCGCAAGCTGGCGGCAGCACGTGGCGTGACTGCCGCGTAAGCATGCGATGCGCAGGCCGGCGCGTGCCGCCGGCCCGCAAACGGCGGAGCAACGGTCAACTCCCCGTTTGCACCGCCCCAAAACAAAAAACCCTGCCGCCTTTCGGTGACAGGGTTTTTTTCGATCCGGCCGGACTGGCCGTCGAACGTCAGTTGTTGTTGCCGTTCGCCGAATCGTCGCCGATCGTCGCGCGCACGCGCTGACGCAGGTCTTCCGGCTTCATCGGGAACTCCGATTCCAGGCGGCGCGCGCCGGTGAAACGCTTTTCCCAGTAGCCGCTGTCGAGATCGTCGACGCGGATGGTGCTCCCCGTCGACGGCGAGTGCACGAACTTGTTGTCGCCGATGTAGATGCCGACGTGCGAGAACGTACGGCGCATCGTGTTGAAGAACACGAGGTCGCCCGGCTTCAGGTTGCTCATGCTCACCTTCTCGCCGACGCGGCTCATCTCTTCCGCACGGCGCGGCAGCGACATGCCGAGCGTGTCCTGGAACACGTAGCGCACGAAGCCGCTGCAGTCGAGGCCCGAATCCGGCGAGTTGCCGCCCCAGCGATAGCGCACGCCGATCATGTTCAGCGCGCCGACGACCACGTCGCCTGCCTTGCCGGCCATGCCCGCGAGGAACGACTTCGCGCCGCCGCTCGACGGCTGCGCGCTGGTCTGCTGGAGGGAGGAGGAATTCGACGCGTTCTGCGTCGAATTCGTGACATTTTGGTTAAAACTACTGACTTCGTCGGCGAACGCGCCGGGAGCTGCTGCAAACAGGGCGCCGATGAACAGCCCGGCGATGGTGCGCGCGCATGCCTGGGTCAGGGATCGATGCTGCATTGGTCGATGGAATTTGCTTAAAAATCAGCTGATTGGCGGAAAATTTCGGTCGATACTAGCCAGCGCGTAATCGTTTGTCAAAACAAATTAATAAATACAATCGAGATGGTCAGACCATTGGCGGCCTATCACGCTTTCCAGACCGCTTTCAACAGCTTTTGTGTGTAAGGATGTGACGGTCTTGTGAAGATGTCGGCCACCTCCCCCGACTCGACGACGGCCCCGTCCTGCATCACCGCGACGCGGTGCGCCATCGCCCCGATCACCTCCAGGTCATGGCTGATGAAGACATAGCCGAGGTTGTATTTCTGTTGCAAATTCGCGAGCAGTTTCAGCACCTGCTGCTGGATCGACACGTCGAGCGCGGACGTCGGCTCGTCGAGGATCAGGATGCGCGGCTCCAGCACCAGCGCCCGCGCGATCGCGATCCGCTGGCGCTGCCCGCCCGAGAATTCGTGCGGATAACGGTGCAGCACCGTGCGGTCGAGGCCGACTTCGCGCAGCACCGCGAGCGACTTCGTGCGGCGCGCGTCGGGCGTCATGTCCGGGCGATGCAGCTCGAGCCCCTCGCCGACGATCCGCTCGATCGTGTGACGCGGTGAAAGCGAACTGAACGGATCCTGAAAGACGACCTGCATGTTCGAGCGCAGCGCGGTTTGTTCGCGTCCGCGATAGGTCGACAGTGCGCGCCCCTGGAATTCGATCGTCCCGCCGGCCGTCTTCTGCAGGCCGAGCAGCGCCATCGCGAGCGTCGACTTGCCCGACCCCGATTCGCCGACGATGCCGAGCGTCTCGCCCTGCCGCACCGACACCGACACGTCCGCGACCGCCGTCACCGGCACCGAGCCGAACCAGCCCGCGATGCCCGGCCGCTTGCGCGCGAACTGCACGCTTACGTGGTGCGCGTCGAGCACGACGGGCGCGATCGGCATCACCGGCGTGACCGCACGTTGCGGCCGGCTGTTCAGCAGCCGCTGCGTGTACGGATGCTCGGGTTCCGCGAAGATCCGCTCGACGGGCCCGCTCTCGACGAGCCGGCCATGCTCCATCACCGCGACGCGATCCGCGAAGTGCCGCACGAGATTCAGGTCGTGCGTGATCAGCAGGATCGCCATCCCGCGCTTTTCCGCTTCCTCGCGCTGCAGTTCCAGCAGCAGATCGACGATCTGCGCGCGGATCGTCACGTCGAGTGCGGTAGTCGGCTCGTCGGCCAGCAGCAGGCGCGGCCGGCAGGCGAGCGCCATCGCGATCATCGCGCGCTGGCGCTGACCGCCCGACAACTGGTGCGGATAGCTGTCGACGCGCTTCTCCGGCTCTGCGATGCCCGTGCGCGCAAGTAGCGCGATCGCGCGCTTGCGCGCCTCGACCGCCGATACGCCGTCATGCAGCACGATCGTCTCGCCGATCTGTACGCCGATCGTATACAGCGGGTTGAGCGCGGTCATCGGCTCCTGGAAGATCATCGCGATGTCCGAGCCGCGCAGCCCGCGCATCTCGCGCTCGCTCTTCGCCACCAGGTCCTGCCCCGCGAAGCGGATCGTGCCGCTCACGTCGGCATCGCGCAGCAGCCGCAGGATCGACAGCGCGGTCACGCTCTTGCCCGAACCCGACTCGCCGACCAGCGCGACACGCTCGCCGCGGCCGATCGCGAGCGTCACGTCGTCCACCGCGACCGTGTCGCCGAAACGCACATGCAGATGCTCGAGCGCCAGCAGCGGCTCCTGCTGCGTCGATACGACCGGTTCGCTCATCGCTGGCCTCCCGCCGCGCGCACCGAGTCGGCGATCCGCGTGTCGAGTGCATTGCGCAGCGCATCGCCCATGAAGGTCAGCAGCAGCAGCGTCGCGACCAGCACGCCGAAGGTCGACAGCGAGATCCACCACGCGTCGAGGTTGCCTTTGCCCTGCGCAAGCAGCTCGCCGAGGCTCGGGGTCGGCGGCGGCACGCCGAGCCCGAGGAAATCGAGGCTCGTGAGCGCGAGGATCGACCCGCTCATCCGGAACGGCAGGAACGTGATGACCGGCGTGAGACTGTTCGGCAGCACATGACGCCAGATGATCTGCCAGTTCGTGAGCCCCATCGCGCGCGCCGCGCGCACGTAGTCCTGCGTGCGGTTGCGCAGGAACTCCGCGCGCACGTAGTCGGCGAGCCCGATCCAGCCGAACAGCGACAGCAGCACGATCAGCAGCAGGAAGCTCGGCTCGAAGATCGACGCGAAGATGATCAGCAGGTACAGCTCGGGCAGCGAGCTCCAGATCTCGATCAGCCGCTGCCCGACGATGTCGATGCGCCCGCCGAAGAAGCCCTGCACGGCGCCCGCGGCAATCCCGAGCAGCGTACCGATCACGGTCAGGATCAGCCCGAACTCGACCGACACCCGGAACCCGTACACGAGCCGCGCCAGCAGGTCGCGCCCCTGCGCGTCGGTGCCGAGCCAGTTCGCGCGCGACGGCGGCGCGGGGTTCGGCACGTTCGAGAAGTAGTTCAGCGTGTCGTAGTAGTAACGGTTCGGCGGGTAGACGACGAAGTTGCCGGGCGCCTCGAGCCGCTTGCGCACGTACGGGTCGAGGTAGTCGGCCGGCGTCGGGAAGTCACCGCCGAAGGTCGTCTCCGGATACGCATGGAACAGCGGGAAATAGTACTGGCCGTCGTAACGCACGACGAGCGGCTTGTCGTTCGACCACAGCGGTGCGGCCACGCTCGCGGCGAAGGCCACGAAAAAGATCACGAAGCTCCAGTAGCCGAGGCGCTGCTGCCTGAAGCGCTGCCACACGCGGCGTGCGGGCGACGGCGACACGCGGGCGCGTGCCGCATCGATGCGGGATGACACGACGGCCCGGTTCATCGCGCACCTCGCCCGGTGACGCCGGGCATGCAGACGGACGGTTTCATGTCAGCGCTCCAGGGTGTCGAATTGAATGCGCGGATCGACCCACACATAGCAGAGATCGGAGATCAGTTTGGTCGCGAGCCCGATCAGCGTGAACAGGTACAGCGTGCCGAGCACGACCGGATAGTCGCGCCGCACGACCGATTCGTACGACAGCAGCCCGAGGCCGTCGAGCGAGAACAGCGTCTCGATCAGCAGGCTGCCCGTGAAGAACGCGCCGATGAACGCAGCCGGGAAGCCGACGATCAGCGGCAGCATCGCGTTGCGGAACACGTGCTTCCACAGCACGCTGCGCTCGGAGAGCCCCTTCGCGCGCGCGGTCAGCACGTATTGCCGGCGGATCTGGTCGAGGAACGCATTCTTCGTCAGCATCGTGATGACCGCGAAGCTGCCGACCACCGACGCCGTGATCGGCAGTGCGATATGCCACAGGTAGTCGAGCACCTTGCCGACGAGCGACAGCTGCGCGAAGTTGTCCGACGTGAGCCCGCGCAGCGGGAACAGCTGCCAGAACGAGCCGCCGCCGAACAGCACGAGCAGCAGCACGCCGAGCACGAAGCCCGGAATCGCATAGCCGACGAGCACGACGAGGCTCGTCGCGACATCGAACGGCGAGCCGTTGCGCACCGCCTTCGCGATGCCGAGCGGCACCGATATGAGGTACGTGAGGAAGAACGTCCACAGCCCGATGCTGATCGACACGGGCAGCTTCTGCACGACCAGCGACCACACGCTCTGGTGGCGGAAGTAGCTGTCGCCGAGATCGAAGCGCGCGAAGCGCTTCAGCATCAGCCAGTAGCGTTCGAGCGGCGGTTTGTCGAAACCGTACAGCGCCTTGAGCTGCGCGAGCTGCTGCGCGTCGACGCCGGTGTGCGCACGCATCCCGAACGGCACTGCGCCCTGCTCCGTCGCGCCCTTGCGCAATTCCTGCACGGCCTGTTCGACGGGGCCGCCCGGCACGAACTGGATCACCGCGAACGTGAGGGTCAGCACGCCGATGAGCGTCGGGATCATCAGCAGCAGGCGTTTGAGGATGTAGCTCCACATAGGGCGTCGACTCGCGTTCGGTAGGCGGGGTTGGACGTAGGGGCGGCGTGGCTCAGTGATCGGGCTTCGCCCACCAGGTCGACACGACCCAGCCCTCGGCCGAATAGTACAGCGGCAGCGTCTGCGGATAGGCAAGCGTGCGCTTGTACGCGACCCGGTGCGTCGTGCTGTACCACTGCGGGACTGCGTAGTAGCCGTGCATCAGCACGCGGTCGAGCGCGTGCGTCGCGTCGAGCAGATCGTCGCGCGTCTGTGCGGTGCCGAGTGCGTGCAGCAGCGCGTCGACGGCCTGCGATTTCAGCCCGATGAAATTGTCGGAGCCCGGTTCGTCGGCGAACTTGCTGGCGTAACGCGAGTACTGCTCGGCACCCGGCACCTGCACGCCCGGCAAGCGGATCGTCGTCATGTCGTAGTCGAATGCGTCGAGACGCTTTTGCAGCAGCGCGTAATCGGCCGTGCGAAAACGTGCGTCGATGCCGAGCTTCGCCAGGTTGCGCTGGTACGCCGCCACGATCCCTTCCATCGATGCGCCGGAATCGTCGAGGATCTCGAATGTGAACGGCTCACCCTTCGCGTTGCGCAGCGCGCCGTCGCGATAGGTCCAGCCGGCCTGCGCGAGCAGCGCGCGCGCCTTCAGCAGGTTCGCGCGCAGCGAGCCCGGCGGGTTCGTGTTCGGCTGCGTGACCATCGGGCCGAACACGGCCGGGTCGAGCTGCGCGCGCAGCGGCTCCAGCAGCTTCAGCTCGCCGGGGCCGGGCGTGCCGGTCGCCTGCAGGTCGGTGTCGGCGAAGTAGCTGTCCATACGCGTGTAGGCGCTGTAGAACAGCTGGCGGTTCAGCCATTCGAAGTCGAATGCGAGGTCGAGCGCCTGACGCACGCGCACGTCGCGAAACAGCGGCCGGCGCAGGTTCATGAAGAAGCCCTGCATGCCGGCGCCGTTGTGCTGGCGGAATTCGCGCTTGACGAGCTCGCCGTTGTCGAAACGCTTGCCGACGTCGCGGCGCGTCCAGTTGCGCGCGATGTACTCGACGAGCACGTCGTATTCGCCGGCCTTGAACGCCTCGAGCCGCGCGACGCCGTCGCCATACAGCTTGTAGACGATCCGCTCGAAGTTGTTGGTGCCCACCCGCACCGGCAGGTCGGCGCCCCAGTACGCCGGGTTACGCCGGTAAGTGATCGTCCGGCCGTTGTCGTAATGGTCGATCAGGTACGGGCCGCTGCCGATCGGCTGCTCGAACGCGAGCTGGTCGAACGGGATGCGCGAGCCGTCCGCGCGCAATCCCCACTTTCGGGAAAACACCGGCACGCCGCCGGCGATCAGCGGCAGTTCGCGGTTCGCGCTGCGGAACTCGAAGCGCACGGTAGCCGGATCGACGACCACGGCCTTTGCGATCTCCGCGAAATACGCGCCGAACTGCGGCGCGGCCTGCTTGCTCTTCAGCGTGTCGAACGAGAACTTGACGTCGTCGGCGGTGACGCGGTCGCCATTCGAGAAGCGCGCGCGAGGATTCAGGTGGAACGTGACCGAACGGCGGTCCGGCGCGATGTCGATGTCGTCGGCGAGCAGCCCGTATGCGGATGCCGGCTCGTCCGAACTGCCGGTCGCGAGGCTCTCGAACAGCATGTCGATGCCCGGCGCGGGATTGCCGCGCATCGTGAACGGGTTGAACTTGTCGAACGACGTCAGCCGGTTCGGGTTCGCGAGCACCAGCGTGCCGCCCTTCGGCGCGTCGGGGTTGACGTAGTCGAAATGCTTGAAGCCCGGCGGATACTTCGGCTCGCCGTACTGCGCAATGGCGTAGACCGCATGCGCAGCGGTCGCGGCCAGCACCGCCTGCAGCACGAACACTGCTGCCGTGCGGCCGGCGGCCCGTACGGCACGGCGGACACGCGTGCCGGCGGCCCGGGGCGAACCCTTCGTCATAGAGGCCTTGTCGGTCGAATGAGGGTAGTAACGAGGGACGATTCTACCCACTCAAGCCGGCGAGCCAAAAGAAAACCGCCACGCGGGCGGTTTCTTCACGAGCGGATCGGGGGCGCGCATCAGGAGGCGCGCCCTGCCGATCAGTGCCAGCCGTTGTGGCGGCCGTTGTCCCAGTGGCCACGATCGCCACGATCGCCGCCCCAGCCGCGGCCGTGACGGCGGTACCACTCGTCACGGCCCCAGTAGCGACGGCCGTCCCAGTAGCGATCGCCATGCCAGCCGATCACGATGGTCGGTCCCGGTGCGTAGACAGGGGCCGGCGCGTAGACCGGCGCAGGCTGATAGACGACCGGCGGCGGAGGCGGCGGCGCATACACGGGTGCGGGCGCGACGTATACCGGCGCCGGAACGCCGAGATTGATCCCGACATTGACTCCCGCCATTGCTGCGCCCGACACGAGCAAGGCCGTCATACCGGTCACGAGCGAGGCAACACGCAAGGTCTTCATGGATTCCTCTTCTGGTTGTGTCATGTGTGATTGGACTATAACGGCAAGCGCCGTCTCCGCATATTTCCACTTTGTAAGAACTGATGCGCCGCATCGCAACGGTAAGCCCGCGCTAACGTCTTGTAACAATCGACGCCCGCCCTCCCCCCTCGCGCCCCGTTCCTAAAACATCTTTCATCCTGCCCCGCGCCCCGCGTTAAGCGGCGCCACGCACACTGCGCGAGCCGAATCGGGCTCCCGCCGCGCTTCGGCACTTCGCTGACAGGCCGGCGCCCCGCGCCGGCGGAGACCTCGCCGATGCTGAAACTCGTCCGACTCGCGCTCGCGCGCCCCTACACGTTCATCGTCCTCGCGCTGCTGATCCTGATCGCGGGGCCGCTCGCGGCACTGCGCACGCCGACCGACATCTTCCCCGACATCCGGATTCCGGTCATCAGCGTCGTGTGGAATTACGCGGGCCTGCAGCCGGCCGACATGGCCGGGCGCATCGTCACCTACTACGAGCGCACGCTCGGCACGACGGTCAACGACGTTGCGCATATCGAGTCGCAATCGTTCCGCAGCTTCGGGATCGTCAAGATATTCTTCCAGCCGAGCGTCGACATCCGCACCGCGACCGCGCAGGTCACGTCGATCTCGCAGACGGTGCTCAAGCAGATGCCGCCGGGCACCACGCCACCGCAGATCCTCAACTACAACGCGTCGACCGTGCCCGTGCTGCAGCTGGCGCTGACGAGCGACACACTGAACGAACAGCAGCTCGGCGACTACGCGACCAACGTGATCCGGCCTCAGTTGCTGTCCGTCGCGGGGGTCGCGATTCCGTCGCCGTACGGCGGCAAGGTGCGCCAGGTACAGATCGACCTCGATCCGCAGGCGCTGCAGGCCAAGGGGCTGTCCGCGCAGGACGTCGCAACCGCGCTGGCGCAGCAGAACCAGATCATCCCGGCCGGCACGCAGAAGATCGGCGGCTTCGAATACAACATCCGGCTCAACGACAGCCCGCTGACCATCGACCAGCTCAATGCGCTGCCGATCCGCAGCGTGAACGGCGCGGTGATCTTCATGCGCGACGTCGCGCACGTCCGCGACGGCTATCCGCCGCAGGGCAACATCGTGCGCGTCGACGGCCGTCGCGCGGTACTGATGAGCGTGCTGAAAAGCGGCTCGGCATCGACGCTCGACATCATCGACGGCGTCAAGGCGCAGTTGCCGCGCATCGAGGCGACGCTGCCGCCGTCGCTCAGGCTCGTCGTAATGGGCGACCAGTCCGTGTTCGTCAAGGGCGCCGTGAGCGGCGTGGCCCGTGAAGGTCTGATCGCCGCCGCGCTGACGTCCGCGATGATCCTGCTGTTCCTCGGCAGCTGGCGCTCGACGCTGATCATCGCCGCGTCCATTCCGCTCGCCGTGCTGGCCGCGATCGCGGCGCTCGCGGCCGCGGGCGAGACGCTCAACGTGATGACGCTCGGCGGGCTCGCACTCGCGGTCGGCATTCTCGTCGACGATGCCACCGTCACGATCGAGAACGTCAACTGGCACCTCGAGCAGGGCAAGAACGTGCGCGATGCGATCCTCGACGGCGCATCGCAGATCGTCGCGCCGGCCTTCGTGTCGCTGCTGTGCATCTGCATCGTGTTCGTGCCGATGCTGCTGCTCGACGGCGTAGCCCGCTTCCTGTTCGTGCCGATGGCCGAAGCCGTGATCTTCGCAATGATCGCGTCGTTCGTGCTGTCGCGCACGTTCGTGCCGATGATGGCCCGCTACCTGTTGAAACCGCATGCCGCGCATCCGGCGGCCGCGCTCGCGCCGCACGGTGCGCCGTTCCCGCCGCCACGCGCACGCAATCCGCTCGTCGCGTTCCAGCAGGGATTCGAGCGCCGCTTCGCGGCACTGCGCGCCGGCTACCGCGTCGTGCTCGGCCTTGCACTCGTCCACCGTGCACGCTTCGTCGCGCTGTTCCTCGCCGCGGTCGCGGTGTCGTTCGTGCTGGTGCCGTGGCTCGGCCGCAACTTCTTCCCGTCGGTCGATGCAGGCGAGATCGCGATCCACGTGCGCGCACCGATCGGCACGCGCATCGAGGAAACGGCCGCGCTGTTCGATCACGTCGAGCACGCGGTGCGCGACGTGGTGCCGCCACGCGCGGTCGCGAGCATCGTCGACAACATGGGGCTGCCGAACAGCGGGATCAACCTCACGTACAGCAACAGCGGCACGATCGGCCCGCAGGACGGCGACATCCTCGTGTCGCTCACGGGCGACCACGCGCCGACGGCCGACTACGTCAAGCAGTTGCGTACGCGGCTGCCGCGCGCGTTTCCGGGCGTGACGTTCTCGTTCCTGCCCGCCGACATCGTGAGCCAGATCCTCAACTTCGGCGCGCCCGCCCCGATCGACGTGCAGGTGACCGGTCCCGACCGTGCCGCCAACCGCGCCTATGCCACCGATCTGCTGCGGCGCATCCGCGACGTACCGGGGGTTGCCGACGCACGCGTGCAGCAAGCGTCGACCTATCCGCAGTTCACGGTCTCGGTCGACCGCACGCGGGCCGCGCAACTCGGCATCACCGAGCAGGATGTCACCAATGCCGTGGTCGCGAGCCTGTCCGGCACGAGCCAGGTATCGCCCACCTACTGGCTCGATCCGCGCAACGGCGTGTCGTATCCGATCGTCGCGCAGACGCCCCAGTACCGGATGACGTCGCTGTCGGACCTGCGCGCGCTGCCCGTCACGGGCCGCTCGGGCGCGCCGCAACTGCTCGGCGGGCTCGCGACGATCGTGCGCGGACAGACCGACGCAGTCGTGTCGCACTACGACATCGCACCGCTGTACGACATCTTCGCGACGACACAGGACCGCGATCTCGGTGCGGTCAGCGCCGACATCGCACGCGTGCTGCACGCGAGCGCGGCCGGCTTGCCCAAGGGATCGCGCGTGACCGTGCGAGGCCAGGTACAGACGATGAACAGCGCATTCGGCGGGCTGCTCGCGGGCCTCGCCGGCGCGGTCCTGCTGATCTACCTGCTGATCGTCGTCAACTTCCATTCGTGGCGCGACGCATTCGTGATCGTGAGCGGCCTGCCCGCGGCGCTCGCCGGCATCGTCTGGATGCTGTTCGTCACGCGCACGCCGCTGTCGGTACCGGCCTTGACGGGCGCGATCCTGTGCATGGGGGTCGCGACCGCGAACAGCATCCTCGTCGTGACCTTCGCGCGCGAACGGCTCTCGCATACCGCCGACGCGGCCGTTGCCGCGCTCGAGGCCGGCTTCACGCGCTTTCGGCCCGTGATGATGACCGCGCTCGCGATGATCATCGGCATGGCGCCGATGGCGCTCGGCCTTGGCGACGGCGGCGAGCAGAACGCGCCGCTCGGTCGCGCGGTCATCGGCGGCCTGCTGTGTGCGACCGTCGCGACGCTCGTGTTCGTGCCCGTCGTGTTCAGCCTCGTCCACCGGCGCGACCGCGCGCCCCGTTCCGAATCCCTGCCCCTCACTCCGGGAGAACAGCATGTCCACTGAATTCGAAGTCCGCCCTCCTGGCACGCCGCGCTACCTGAAACCGCTCGCGATCGCGGGC
>NZ_JAAGPE010000137.1:0-25715 GCF_017104605.1 Burkholderia sp. Ac-20384
TCGCGGCCGCGTTGCGGCAGGCGCTCGGCAAGCGCCGCAGCGTGCGCTGACCGGCGAACCGCGCGAATGCATCGCGCGGTGACGCGGCATGTCAGTGCGCGCGTTCTTCGAGCCGCGCTGCGAGAAAGCGGTGATCGGGCGAGAACAGCCGGCGATAGGTCATCAGCACCGCACCGACCGTGCCGAGCGCCGAGGCCGCGGCAATCAGGAACATGATCACGATCTGGTAACGCACGGCCTGCAGCGGCGATTGGCCGGCCAGCACCTGGCCCGTCATCATCCCCGGCAGGCTCACGACGCCGACGACGGCCATCTGGTTCAGCGTCGGCAGCATGCCGGCGCGCACGGCCTGGCGTGCGGCGTCCTGCGCGGCTTCCCAGCGCGTCGCGCCGAGCGCGAGTGCGGTCTCGACACGATCGCGGCGCGCCGTGAGTTCTTCCATCATCCGTTCGACGCCGAGCGACACGCCCGTGAGCGTATTGCCGAGAATCATCCCGAGGATCGGAATCGCGTATTGCGGTGCGTACCACGGATGGATGCGGATCACGACGAACAGGCCGACCGCCGCGACGAACCAGCTGCTGAACCAGATCGACGCAATGCTGTCGATGCGCTGGCCGCGATACGTGCGCTTGCCGCGCCCCGCGCCGGCGAACCCGGCGATCAGCGTCATCAGTGCGGTGAGCGGCAGCACGACGTACCAGTGAGGATGGCCGAATACCCAGCCGAGCACGTAGCCGATCGCGAGCAACTGCACGACGGTGCGCACGGCCGCGAGCGCGAGCTTGCGGCCGAGGCCGAGCGACAGGGCCATCGAGATCGCGCCGTTGACCGCGACGAGCGCGGCGGCGATGCCGACGTCGACGAGGCTCAGGTCCTGCAGTGCGGGGCTCATTGCGTTGCCTCCGTCGGGTTTGCAACGTGCATCACGCCGGCCTGCATCACGAGCCGCATCGTGCCGATCCGCGCGGCCTGGGCCGGATCGTGCGAGATCCACATATACGCGCGGGCGTCGGGCGCCGCGTCGAACCATGCGCCGACGAGCGCCTCGATCGCGCGCGCCGATTCGGGGTCGAGCGCGGACGTCGGCTCGTCGAGCAGCAGCACGTCGGGATCGAGCTGCAGCACGCGCAGCAGCGCGGCGATCTGCGCTTCGCCGCCCGACAGGTCGCTCGCGCGCTTGTCGAGAAAGTCGGGACCGCGGCCGGCCTGCGCGGCGAGCGCTTCGGCGCGCGCGCGATCGAACGCAACGTCGCGATAGATCGCGAGCGAATACGGATAGCGCAACTGCGATTCGACGGTGCCGTCCATCTGCGCGGGGCGTTGGCGTACATAGGCGACGCTGCGCCGGTAACGCGGGATCGCATTGCGCCGGATCCGGTTGCCGCGCCACAGGATGTGACCGCCGTCGAGCGGATCGAGCAGTGCGAGCGCGCGCAGCAGCACGCTCTTGCCCGACCCGGACGGCCCGGTGATAGCAATTCGCGATCCCGCTGCGAGGGTGAAATCGGTCGGGGCGAGCAGGGTCTTGCCGCTGCTGGCGTCGCGGCGCGTGATGCGCTCTGCATCGATGAGGCCGGTGGGGGCTGTCATGTCACAAATGAAAAAAAGCGTTAATGGCGCCGAAACGTCACCATGGCGTGCGTCATAATACCGATTGAAAAGCCGCGGGTGTCGTGCGCCGTTCGTCCACGCACGCGGCCCGGCATGGTGCGGCTACATTTCAGAACAACAACGGAACCGCCATGACGCTAACCCGAGCCATCGGCAAATCGGCTGCATGGATCGTCGGTATCGTCGCGGTGCTCATCGCGGCGGCCGGCGTCTTTCTCTTCGCCTTCGACTGGAATCGCGCGAAGCCGTGGGTCAACGAACAGGTCACGGCCGCACTCGGTCGCCCGTTCGCGATCAACGGCGACCTGAAGGTCGGCTGGCGCCGTCCCGACGGCGAAACCGGCTGGCGTGCCTGGGTGCCCTGGCCGAGCTTGACGGCCACGCAGCTCGAGATCGGCAACCCCGACTGGGCGAAGACGCCCAAGTTCGTCACGCTCGATGCTGCGCACTTCGATCTCGCGATCCTGCCGCTGCTCGCGCATGAAATCGTGATCCCGTCGATCGACGTCGTGAATCCGGCCGTCGATCTCGAGCGGCTGGCCGACGGCCGCAACACGTGGACCTTCCAGTTCAAGCAATCGTCGCAGCCGTCGCCGTGGAAGGTGCGGCTCGACAGCTTCGGCTTCGCGAAGGGCACGGTTACGTATCGCGACGCGATCACGAAGGCCGACCTGAGCGTCGCGATCGATACGCTCGGGCAGCCGATTCCGCTCGGCGACGTGCTGAAGGAGCAGGAGCAGACGTCGCGCGCGGCATCGGCGCAGCGTGTCGGCAAGCATGGCGCTGCGCAGTTGAGCGCGAAGGCCAACGCGGAGGCCGCGTCGAGCGCTTCCGCTGCGCAGGCTGCGAGTGCGGCGTCGGCAACGGGGGCTTCGGTCGCGTCTGCCGTGGTGTCGGCTTCGTCTTCTTCGTCCACCGCTTCGGCATCGGCTGCTGCTGCCGCGTCTGGTGCAAGCGGCGCAAGCAGCGTCGCGGCGCCCGCGAAGCCGTCCGGCCCGACCTATGCGTTCGGGCTGAAGGTCGACGGCCGCTACAAGAATGTGCCGATCAGCGGCACCGGCAAGCTGGGCGGCGTGCTCGCGATCCAGGACGCGTCGCGGCCGTTCCCGTTGCAGGCCGATGTGAAGGCCGGCGACACGCGGCTCGCGATCGTCGGCACGCTGACCGATCCGATGCATCTCGCGGCCATCGACCTGCGGCTGTGGTTGCAGGGCACGTCGATGTCGCACCTTTACCAATTGACCGGCATCACGCTGCCCGATACGCCGCCTTACGCGACGGAAGGCCGGCTGATCGGCAACTTCAAGCGCAAGGCCAGCACGTTCCGCTACGAGAACTTCAACGGCCGCGTCGGCGGCAGCGATCTCGGTGGCACGCTTGCCTACGAGCAGCGCGAGCCGCGGCCGAAGCTGTCGGGCGAGCTCGTGTCGAACCTGCTGCAGTTCTCCGATCTCGCGCCGGTGATCGGCGCGGATACGGCCGCGAGCAAGGCCAAGCGCGGCGACACGACGAAACAGCCGTCGAGCCGCGTGCTGCCGGTCGAAACCTTCCGCACCGACCGCTGGCGCGCACTCGACGCGGACGTCAAGTTCACGGGCCGCAAGCTGGTCAAGAGTTCGGACCTGCCGATCACCAACCTGTACACGCACATCGTGATGACGGACGGCGTGCTGTCGCTCGAGCCGCTGCAGTTCGGTGTCGCGGGCGGCACGCTCGCAACGACCGCGCATCTCGACGGCAGCGGTGCGCCGCTGAAGGGCCGCTTCACGGTGGCGGCGCGGCACCTGAAGCTCAAGCAGCTGTTCCCGGCGCAGAAGGTCATGCAGTCGGCGCTTGGCGAGATCAACGGCGATGCGTCGCTGTCGGCGACCGGCAACTCGCCGGCCGCGCTGGCCGCGACGTCGACCGGCGAAGTGAAGGCACTCGTGACGGACGGCCGCATCAGCCGCCTGCTGATGGAAGCGGCGGGGCTGAACGTCGCGAACGTCGTCTACGAGAAGCTGTTCGGCAACAACGACGTGAAGATCAACTGCGCGGCGATCGACTTCGTCGCGACCAACGGCATTCTCGACCCGAAGGTCTTCGCGCTCGATACGGACGACGCGCTGATCAACGTCGACGGCCCGATCAGCCTGCGCGACGAAACGCTGAACCTGAAGATCCACCCGCACACGAAGGGTTTCCGGATCTTCTCGCTGCGCTCGCCGCTGTATGCGAAGGGCACGTTCAAGAACCCGGACGTCGGCGTCGATGCGGGTGCGCTCGCGTTGCGCGCCGGCGCGATGGTCGGCCTCGGGCTGATCAACCCGTTCGCGGCGTTGATTCCGCTGATCGCACCGAGCAACAACCGCGATGTGCCGTGCTCGGAGCTGTTCGGTCAGATGAATGCGAAGGCGGCACAGCGGGCGGCGGCGAAAGTCGGCAAGTGACGGGCGTCAGCGGCCCGCGCGCACCCAGAGCAGCAGGACTTCGACCTCCCGGCCGTCGATCCGGACCGGTGCCGCGGGGCCGAGTTGCAGGCGATCGCCATCGAGCACGGCGATGCGCTGCTGGATGTTGCCGACCCAGTTCGGCAGCAGGCTGACGTCCATTTCGTGAGTCAGTGTGCCGTCGTCGGCAACCTGAAAGGGGCCCGAATAGGCGATGTAGCCGCGCGCGGCCGCCGCGCATGTGTCGTCGGCGCCGTGGTGCGGGTCGCCGATCGCGTAGGGCGGCCGGCCGGCGGCCATCAACTGGGCGGACATGTAGCCGTCCCGCGTATAGAGCAGCCAGCCGCGCACGTCGCGACCGAGCGGATAGGCGGCCGCGCTGCCGTCGCAGGGGCGGACTTCGTAGGACACGAGGCGCCACGCGCCGACGAGTTGTTCGCGAAGCTGGCTGGCAAGCATGCGGGATTCCGGTGAGGCGGCGGTGGGGCGCGTGCCGTCGTGTTGGCGGGCCACAGGGCGGCGGGCCAACGGAGCCTGAAATGCGCCGGCGGAACGGCATGGTCGGCAGTTTCTCCGACACCTGCTAAAATACACGGTTTTCCGTCGATTTATCCTTTAACGGGACCTGCCGTGCTTTCTACTGCCAACATCACGATGCAATTCGGGCCGAAGCCCTTGTTCGAGAATATCTCGGTCAAATTCGGCGAGGGCAACCGCTATGGTCTGATCGGCGCGAACGGCTGTGGCAAGTCGACGTTCATGAAGATCCTCGGCGGCGACCTCGAGTCGAGCGGCGGCAACGTCGCGCTGGAGCCGAACGTGCGTCTCGGCAAGCTGCGCCAGGACCAGTTCGCGTACGAAGACGTGCGCGTGCTCGACGTCGTGATGATGGGCCACACCGAGATGTGGGCCGCCATGACCGAGCGTGACGCGATCTACGCGAACCCGGAAGCCACGGACGACGACTACATGCACGCCGCCGAGCTCGAAGGCAAGTTCGCCGAATACGGCGGCTACGACGCCGAGGCGCGCGCGGGCGCGCTGCTGCTCGGCATCGGCATCGAGGAGAAATTCCACACCGGCACGATGAGCGACGTCGCGCCGGGCTGGAAGCTGCGCGTGCTGCTCGCGCAGGCGCTGTTCTCGAAGCCGGACGTGCTGCTGCTCGACGAACCGACCAACAACCTCGACATCAACTCGATTCGTTGGCTCGAGCACACGCTCAACGAGTACAACTCGACGATGATCATCATCTCGCACGATCGTCACTTCCTGAACGCGGTGTGCACGCACATGGCCGACATGGACTTCGGCACGCTGAAGGTCTGGCCGGGCAACTACGACGACTACATGCTCGCATCGGCACAGGCGCGCGAGCGCCAGGCCGCGGCGAATACGCGTGCGAAGGAGCGTGTCGCGGAACTGCAGGACTTCGTGCGCCGCTTCTCGGCGAACAAGTCGAAGGCCCGTCAGGCGACGAGCCGTGCGAAGCAGATCGACAAGATCAAGATCGAGGAATTCAAGCCGTCGTCGCGCCAGAACCCGTTCATTCGTTTCGAGTTCGAGAAGAAGCTGCACAACGTCGCGGTCGTGGCTGAAGACATCACGAAGAAGTACGAGCGCACGATCTTCCAGAACTTCAACCTGTCGGTTCAGCCGGGCGAGCGGATCGCGATCATCGGCGAGAACGGCGCGGGCAAGACGACGCTGCTGCGTTCGCTGCTCGGCGCGCTCGCGCTCGAGCACGGCACGGTGAAGTGGTCCGAGAACGCGAATGTCGGCTACATGCCGCAGGACACGTACGAGGAGTTCCCGAACGACATCACGCTGATGGACTGGATCGACCAGTACCGCAAGGACGGCGACGACGAAACGATGGTGCGCGGCACGCTGGGCCGTCTGCTGTTCTCGTCGGACGACATCAAGAAGTCGGTGAAGGTGCTGTCGGGCGGCGAGAAGGGCCGCATGATCTGGGGCAAGCTGATGCTCGGCCGCCACAACGTGCTGCTGATGGACGAGCCGACCAACCACATGGACATGGAGTCGATCGAGTCGCTGCAGATCGCGCTCGAGCAGTTCGAGGGCACGTTGATCTTTGTTTCGCACGACCGTGAATTCGTGAGCGGGCTGGCGAACCGGATCATCGAAGTGCGCACGGATGGCACGCTGTTCGACTTCGGCGGCAATTACGAGGAGTTCCTGACGAGTCAGGGGCAGGAGTAATTGTCCTGACGCTTCCGTTCATGTGTTGCGGCCAGGCAATGGTACGAAGCCTGGGCGTATAGCAACGCGAAGCCGCCAGAAAGGCATCGAGCCCGCATCGACAGTATTGTCGATGCGGGCTTTTTCATTTCCGTGCCGACGAAGCACGGGCGTGCCGCGCATTCCCGTTTCCTTTCGTCATTCGACTTCGGGTAAATTACGCTCCAAATACCACCCTGAATTCCGACCCGGAGCCGCCCCCTCGATGCAGGACCATCCTTTCCCGCTCGACCTGTCCGGCCTTGCGCCAAGCCTGTATGCGCAGGGCACCGAGGAGGGCATCCTGTCGCGCCTGATGGAGCGGATCGCGCCGACCAACCGCTTTTGCGTCGATATCGGCGCAAGCGACGGCCTGCGCAACAGCAACACCGCGCGGTTGCTGCGCGAACAGGAATGGTCCGGCGTGCTGGTGGAAGGCAGCGCATACCGCTTCGGCAAGCTGGCCGCCCACTACGCGGGAGCGGATCGCGTCAGTCTGCACCACGATCGCGTCAAGCCCGACACGATCGACACGCTGCTCGCCGATGCCAACACGCCAACCGACTTCGACCTGCTGTCGATCGACATCGACGGCAACGACTACTGGGTCTGGCGCGGCCTGCAAGCGTTCCAGCCGCGTATCGTCGTGATCGAATACAACCCGTACTACACGCCGCCCGAGCGCTGGGTCATGTGCTTCAACCCGGATCACGAATGGGATGGCTCGACGTATTACGGCGCGAGCCTCGAATCGCTCGTCCATCTCGGCAGGCAGAAGGGCTATGAACTCGTCTGCTGCGACGAAATGGGCAACAACGCGTTCTTCGTGCGGCAGGATCTGTATCCGCTGCTCGGCATCGCGAACAACGCTCCCTCGGTGCTGTTCCGCCCGGCGATGTACAAGGCGCGCTACGTCGGGCACAACACCTTCCTGACCGGCCATCCGTATCGATACGGGCCGGCCGAGCACATCTGAATGGACTCGCTCGCCACGACCTTCGACGAGATCCGCGATGCCTATGCGCTGGGCCGCAGCGGACCGCCGCGCCAGGTCGGCGAACGCGTGTGGCACCTGCCGACCGATGATGGCGGCGTAGCGATCAAGCTCTACGCGTTCGAACATCGCGCGCGTGCGGTCAAGGAAGCTGCCGTCATTACGCACTTCGAGACGCACGGCGATACGCGCTTCCATGTGCAGGCGTTGAAACGCACGGCAACCGGTGAACCGCTGTGGACGGGGGCAAACGCCCACGCGATGTTGACGCGCTGGGAAACCGGGCAGTTCAGAACCTACGACACGTTTTCGCCGGTCGAATGGGATGCACTCGGCGCGAGTCTGGGGGCGTTGCATCTGAGCCTCGAGCAGCTGCATTTGCCTGAAGTCGAAACGATCCACACACGGCTGACCGCGATCGACGCGGACGCGGTGCGCCGCAGCCTGCACGACGCACTGGATCGCGCACGCTCGAATGCCGCCGCCGAAAACCTGCGCCGCTACGTCGATCTCGCGCTGCGCATGCTCGACCGCTACTATCCGGGCAGCATCGACGCGTTTCCCGTCGATGATCCGCAGTACCCGATCCACAACGACTACAACCAGTTCAATTATCTGTTCACGGGCACGCTGCCGCCGCTCATCCTCGACTGGGAAGCGTCGATCGGCGCACCGCGTGAATACGAACTGGTGCGTTGCCTGAACCATCTGCCGCTGGAGGCGCCGCATCTGGCGGAAGCGTTCGTGCAGGCCTATCGGCGGGTCCGGCCGGTGGATCCCGCGCGTATCGCATGGGCGGTCGATGCCGCGTGCCTGCAGCACGCGCTCAAGCTCTGGATCGTGCAAGGCTGGCTCGACGATCCTTCGCGCTTTGCATCGCATCTGAACGGTGCAGTGACGATGGCGTCCGCGATGGTGGATGCGCGCGATCGTCTCGTCGATTTCTTTTCCCGTTGCATGGAAGCAGGACGCTGAAGTGAATGCGAATCTGAACCGGACTTCGAATCCGTCGCCGCCGGCCGAGCGGCAGCATGTGTTTCCGCCGCCGCTGGATCGCGATTACCGCGTCGAAGACGGGCGCGTGCTGACACGCTCGCTGGAAGCGCATATCGTCGATCACTGCAACCTGACCTGCGCGGAATGCTGCTCGCTGTCGCCGCTGCTGCCCGAGTGGTACGCGAGCCCCGAATCGCTCGAAGCCGATCTGCGCATGGCCGCGAAGGTGTTGCGCCCGCGGATGTTCAAGCTGGTCGGCGGCGAACCGCTGCTGCATCCGGCGCTCGTCGAACTCGTCCAGCGCGTGCGCGCCACGGGCATCGCGCCCGTGATCTCCGTCACGACGAACGGCCTGAAGCTCGGCGAGATGACGGACGCGTTCTGGCAGGCGGTGGATGCGCTGACGATCTCGCGCTATCCGAAGCCGTCTCTGTCGCCCGACCTCATTGCGCACATCGAGCGCCAGGCCGCGCGCTTCGACGTGCGCCTGAACTGGAAGGTGCAGGACGTGTTCACGACGATGAATCGCGCGGAGCCCGGCACCGATCGCGACGAAGCGCAGCGCCTTTATCACGATTGCTGGATCCGCGAGCGCTGCCATATGATTCGCGACGGCATGTTCTACACCTGTACGCGTCCGGCGCATTTCCATACGCTCTACAAGGGCGAGAAGGATTTTCAATCCGACGGCCTGCCGTTGCGCGACGACGCCGGCATGCTCGACGCAATGCTCGCCTATCTGCAACGCGAGGCGCCGCTCGAAGCGTGCCTGCATTGCCAGGGCGGCAGCGCGCCGGTGGCGCCGCATCGCATCCTCAAACGCATTGAAGTGGACTCCTTGAAGGCTCGTTATCCATGATCGTCGGCACGCGCGACCTGTTCGGCTTCGACCGGCTTCACTACCATCCGCGCACCGGCACGACGGCGTCCGGCATCCGGGCCGTCCTGCATGCATCGGGGCAACCGGCAGGGGAGCCGGACGCAGCGGCCATCGCGGGCTACCTGAGCGGCGAGCGTCTGGTTGGCCGCACCGTGCTGCGCGATGTGCACGCGGTGCCGCCCGGCCATGCGCTGATCCGTTCGCCGCAAGGGCTGACCGTGCAGCCGGCACCCGAACAGCCGCAGCACGCGGATCTGGAAACCGTGCTGCGCGCGTCGCTGCAGCGCGCGCTCGACAGCGGCAGGCGCGTCGCGCTGGCGCTGAGCGGCGGGCTCGATTCGGCGCTGCTGCTCGCGTTGTTGCGCGAACTCGGCGCGCAGCGGCACGTGACGTCCTACGTCCTCGTGACCGACATGCCCGACTATTGCGAACGCGATGCCGCGCTCGAACTGGCCGCGCAGATGCAGGCGAACGTGAAGATCGTGCGCGCGAACGAGGCCGATTTCGTCGCGGCGCTGCCGAGAACGACGCATGCGGTCGAGGAGCCGATGTTCAACCTGCATCCGGTTGCGAAGCTGCTGCTCGCCGAGGCGATGGCCGCGGACGGCGTCGAGGTGGCCATCACCGGCGACGGCGCGGACCAGGTGCTGCGCCGCGACCAGTCGGCCAACTATCTGCCGCTGTGCCATGCGCTGTTCGATGCGGCGTCGGTCGACCTGCATCCGCCGTTCGTCGACGCGGCCGTCGTCGCGCATCTGACGAGCATCGCGCCCGATCCGGACAAGCAATGCCTGCGCGATCTCGGCGCGCGCCTGAACCTGCCGGACCGGCTCGTGCACGGCCCCAAGCGCGGGCGGCTCGCCCCGGCGATGGATCTCACCACGCTGCTCGACCGCGACCGTACGCACGCGCTGGCCGATACGCTCGGCCTGGCCGCACCGACGCTGCAGACGGACAACGAACGCGTGCTGTGGACGACGCTGTCGCTGATCCTCGATCATTTCGACCACCTCGATGCCGCGCATCGCCCAACCTGAGTCGTTCATGAAACGCATCCTGTTCTGCGTGGTGCCCGAGAAAGGGCACGTCAATCCATGTATCGGCCCGGCCCAGTATCTGCGCGATGCCGGGTGCGACGTCGCGTTCTATGCGCCGGCGGACATCAGCGCACAGCTCGACGGTGCCGGCGGCTTCGAATTCGTCGGACCGCGCGAGACGCCCGAGCGCCACGACCTGTCGCGCGGCGCGAGCTTCGCCGCGAACATTCGCGACGCGGACTGGTTGCGGCACTGGATCCGCACGCTGTTGATTGACCTCGCGCCCGCACAGGTGGACGGCATCCGCACGGTGCTGCGCGACTGGCGGCCCGACGTGGTCGTGATCGATCCGCTGCTCTATGCGGCGGCGATTGCCGCCGAGCTTGAAGGGCTGCGGTGGGTCTCGATGTCGAATTCGCTGAATCCGGTGCTGCCGGACGAGCTCGATTCGGAACTGCTGCGCACGGTGCGATGGCTCGCGCCGGAACGCACGCGGCTGTTCGCGCGCTACGGGCTCGATGCGCGTTTTCGCGGATGCGACATCCTTTCACCGCATCTGACGCTCGCGTTCACGACCGACGCGCTGGTCGGTGCGCCGCCGCCCGGTGTCGAGCTGGTCGGCCCGGCAATGCCGTCCGGCCCGCGCGGTGACGAGACGCCGTTCCCGTGGGAACGGCTCGACGCGGATCGTCCGCTCGTCTACATGTCGCTCGGCAGCCAGCTCTACTACCATCCCGATGTGTTTGCGAAGGTCATCGACGCGACGCGCGCGACGTCGGCGCAACTGGTGCTGTCGGTGGGCGAACTGGTCGATTCGGATCTGCTGCCGGCCGACGACGAACGTGTGGTCGCGGTGCGTTACGTGCCGCAACTGGCGCTGCTGCAGCGCACGCATGCGTTCGTCAGCCACGGCGGCGCGAATTCGGTGATGGAGTCGCTTGCCTGCGGCGTGCCGATGCTGCTGTCGCCGTTCTGCAACGACCAGTTCCATTCGGCGCACTTCGTCGAGCGGGCCGGTGCGGGGTGCGTGCTGGATCTGCAGCAGGCCGGCGTGGTGGAGATTGCCGATGCGCTCGAACGCCTGTTGCGGCCCGGGACGTTGCGCGAGCAGGCGGCGCGGATCCGCACGAGCTATGCATCGCGCGACGGTTCTGCCGAGGCCGCGCGCCTGATCAGCGCACTCGCTTCAGGAAACCGCCTGGCGACAGCGTCATGAGGACGCGGTCCTCAATGTCGTAGTCGACCTCGAACCGGTCGTCGCGGGCGAGGAATTCATGCGCGGCGGTGGCCGGGTTGTTGCCTTTGCCGTACGGCTTGCCGTCGAACATCGACGCGGGCAGGTACTCCATGATGGTATCCATCACGATCGCGTAGCTGCCGGGCGTCACGAGCGGCGCATAGCATTCGAGTTCGCGCAGCACGTGCGCGTGGGTGTGCGTGAGATCGAGGATCGCCATCACGCGCGCGCCGTCACCGATCTGCGCACGCACCGACGCGAGCGTGTCGGCCGCGCACGATTCGCCTTCGATCAGCGTCATCCGATGGGCGAGGCGGTGCGATTGCAGGCGCTGCCTGACCTCGTCGCGCAGGCGCGGCTCGATCGCGATGACCCGGCCGCTGTCGCCGGCCAGTTCCAGCATCGACGCGGAGAATACGACGCCGCCGCCCGCCGCGATGCCGGTCTGCACGATGCAGTCGGGACGCTCGCGCCAGATCAGTTCCTGGAGCGCGAGCATGTCGCCGGGCAGGTGGAAGAAGCGCTCGCCGAGCCAGCGCGTCTGGAACAGATGGTCGAATTCGGCAGCGCGCGTCAGCCATTCGATATTGATGTCCCGCATGCGGGCCGAGGGACGCTCTGACATGGTCAATGCAACGAGTAGGAGTGACGTGAAAACGCTGGAACCGTGGCTTCACCGGTACTGGAACATCGAGCCGGCGCACCTGCAGGCGCTGGCGTCGGGCCATACTAACAAAACGTATCTCGTCGAGTGCGATGCGGGGCGCTCGGTGCTGCGCGTGTCGTGGTCAGGCAAGCCGGTCGAGCAGGTGCATCGCGAGGCCGCGATACTCGGCCATCTCGGCCGCTCGCGTACGGCACCGATGCTGCCTGCACTGCCGCGACTACGACCGACCGTGGACGCACAGTCCGGTGTGCGGCTGCCCGATGGAAGCTGGCTGCATCTGTTCGAGCATATCGACGGCAGCCCCGGCCTGCCGAATGATGCGGAGGCGGGTGCGATCGATGGGATTCGCGCGCTTGCGCATCTGCATGCGGCGATGGCGGCGATACCCGTGACCGAATCGGCGCCGCTGGCCTGGTTGTCTGCGCGCCACGCACGTGTAGCAGCGCGAGCTGCGCCGTCGTTGACGGAGGACTTGAGCGGCCACTACGAGAGGGTGATTCGTCGGATCGGTGCACATCTCGACGCTGCCGCAGGGTGGCTGACGGGGACGGTGCACTGGCTGCACGGCGACTATCACGCGGGCAACCTGCTGTACGTGGGGCATGCGGTGACCGGCGTGCTCGATTTCGACGATGTCGGGCAGGGCGCGCAGTGGCTCGAAGCGGCTTTTGCGCTGTTCGCGCTGTCGCGCGACGCGGGCAGGGACGATCGCTTCGTATTCGATGCGCAGCGCTGGGACGCCGGCCTGCGAGCCTATGCCGCGACGCGGGCCGATGACGTGCCGGACTGGATGCACGACCGCCGCGATGCACTGATGGGCCTGTTCTGCGCGGACCAGACGCTGATCCATCTCGAAGCCGCCCAGCGCGGCCTGTGGACACGGGGGCCGGGCATCGGCTTTCTCGGCGGCTGGTGGCAGTTGCTGGATGGCGCGGTGCCGGGGCGCTAGCCGGCTGCTGCGTCAGCGCTGCCGATTCAGGGACAGCAGGAACAGGCGCACCGCTTCGACCGTATTGGGCCGCGCGTCGCCGTGCCGCGATCCGTCGTGCATGCAGAACAGCACGTCTTGTTGACGCGCCGCGCTGGCGTCGACATGTGCACACATCGCGTCGAACAGTGCTTGCGGCGAAGGCGCCGGCCGCTGCCAGTCGTCGAGTATCGCGGTCCAGCCCGTGTGTTCGCGCTGCAGCCGCGCGAGCACGCCGGCGCGATTGTCCTGCGGCATCAGTCCGTAAGGCAGGCGCAATGGAATCGTGTCCGGCACGGGAACGCCGGCGCGGCGATAGGCTTCGCGGATCAGCGCGTCGGTCGTCTCGATCTCGTCGATCAGCGCATCGTCCGCCAGTGCGCCGGGCTTCGCGTGCGAATGGGTGTGATTGCCGAGTCGATGGCCTTCACGCGCCATTCTTGTAGCGACGTCGAGCCCGCCGGCGAGATGCTGACCGAGCAGGAAGAAGGTCGCCTGGCACGACGCGGCGTGCAGGACATCGAGCAAGCGGGGCGTCGACGGGCCGGGGCCGTCGTCGAAACTGAGGCGAATGGACATCGCGGGTGGGTGCGCCGTTCAGGGTGTACCGGAGGAACGATAGCGCAAGTCGCGGCGAGCGGCGGCGTGCGCATCCATCGGGCGGTTACTGGAGCGGCTCGATCGCCAGCGGACAGGTGCCGATCCGACGCAACTGCGTGCCGGTCCACTCATAGAAGAACCGGGCGGCCTTCGCGCTGTTGTCGTCGCAATCGTCGTTGAAGCAGCCCGCGACGATCAGCAGCCTGCTGCCGGGCCGGAAATCGACGCGCTCCTCGTCGTTGCCCATCACGCCCGCGATGGCCTGCACGCCGGGCATCGTGTACGTCGCGCCCGTGTACTTGTCGACGATCGCGAAATTCCGGCAATCCGTTCCGCAACCCCAGATCGCGACCCGGTAGTGGCCGGCAAAATTGGCCGGTTGCGTGAATTCGTCGCGAATGACGGTGCGGTAGAGGCGGGCTTCCTTGCTGGTCAGGCGGGGCGCTGCGGCCGGCTTGCGCGGCGCGCTTGCGGCGGGTGCCGGATAGCGGTCGAACGATGGCGACGGGCAAGCCGCGGCGGCCGAGGCTGTCGCCGCGCGGGCGGTGCCGGAGCCGCAAAGCAGCGCGGCCGATGCGCCGGCGATCAGCAGAAATCGATGAGCGAGCGTCACGCGGGCATCCTTCATGTTCGAGAGTGAGATCGGGCCGGAGGGTCCGAACGGCCGTCGACGACGATTCTATGACGCTTCATGCGTGCCGGCGACCCGGAGCAGCGATCGCGAGCAAAACCGGCCCTTCCGCACCCGGTCCGCCGTCAAGCTTTGTCAAATTGTGGCGATATCACGATGCCTGACGTTTCAGCGCGCATTCGAAGGCTGTATTGCACGGGTTGATTGAGTATCCTTGGATTCGATTCGCGGTACTCATGCAGTCACAACCGGGAGGCTTCACATGAATGCACGTCTATACCGCGCGACCGTCGCCGGCGCGCTGATCGGATTGCTCGCGCCGTTTTCGGTGGCGCATGCGCAGCTTGGCGATGTCCTGAAGCAGGTCGGCGGCGGTGGCGATTCAGGCGGTAGCGCGGGCGGTGCGCTCGGCAATCTCGGCGGCCTCGGCGGTGCATTGACGGGCGGAGGCGGTTCGTCGCTGATGCCGGGCAGCACCGGCAACGTCGCGGGCCTGCTGCAGTTCTGCATCCAGAACAACTATCTCGGCGGGGCGTCCGGTGGCGCGTCGTCGGTGAAGGACGCGCTGATGGGCAAGCTCGGCGGCAACGCGTCGTCCGACAGCGGCTATACCAGCGGCGCGAGCGGGGTCCTCGATGCCGGCAACGGCAGCAAGCTCGACCTGAGCGGCGGCGGCCTGAAGCAGCAGGTCACCAAGCAGATCTGCGACAAGGTGCTGACGCAGGCGAAGTCGCTGCTGTAAGCGTCTCGGCGCGTGGTGGTGCAGGGGGCGGTGCGACGCGTGCCGCGCCCGTCGAACATTGCGACTGCCACGCGCGCATCGACGAACAGACGGGCGGCCGCGCGATGCCGCGGCCTGCACGTCTGGACTCAATCGGCCAGCCGCTTGTCGGCGAGCGCCTTGCAGCAGTCCTCGTAGACCCATTGCACGAGTTTCGCGCGATAGTCGAGATCGTCGGTATCGACGATTTCCTCGACCGCGTCGCGCGCCCATGACGCATCGACGAACCCGGCATGCCGCTTCGCGATGTCCTGCGCGAGCGCCGCGAGCTTGGCAACGGCCAGCCAGTCGGCCTGGCGATGATGGCGGTCGAGCCAGCGGTGCGCGGCCTGGACCTGGAACGCGGCGTCCGGCCACGATTCGTTGAGGTAAAACGCGCCGAGATTGCCGCAGGTGAGCCAGCAAAGCAGCTCGAGGCGGTCTTGCGAGCCGAGGATATGGGGTGCGTCGGACATGGCAGCGCTCACGAAATACGTCGATTCCGGGCGGCGCCGGTTGCAATGGGCCGGTGCCGATAATAAAAACATAGCACGATGCGGGCCCGACCGCGCACCCGGGCGGATGCTGACGTGGCGGCGGCGAAACAGGCGCTTCGCCCGCGTGGACGGCCGACGGCGGAGTGAGGGGGCGGCGGGAACGGAAAGTGCGCGAACGCGCGGGGAACCACTCGGGAAGATGCGGCCGGGAACCGGCCGCTTGCGCCGCCAACCGGGCCCGTTGCGGGGCCCGCCGCAGCCCGGCGTACGGGCCGGGCTGCCGATGAGCGGGATCAGGTCGTCGTGTGCGTGGCGCGCGCGATCGAGCGGATGCTGCGCTCGACGCGGATCAGGATGATCAGCACGGCGAGCGACACGAACGAATACAGCGCGACGAGCGCGGCGACGCCCGCGTAGCGCGCGGTCTGGCCGTTCTCGGCGGCGGTTTCTTCCGCGGCCTTCTTCTCGTTGTCGATTGCGGTCCGGCGTGCGTCGTAGCGCTCGGAGAAGTCGCGCATGACGGCCGACACGACGTCGGTGTACGCCTGCTCGCGCGCATATTCGTCGCCGTGACCGGTGACCTTCTTCTTGACGCTGGCCGCGACGTCCGCGCGCGACAGCACCTTGTCGAGATACGCGATCTGCTGCTCGTAGTACGCGACGTCCGGATGGTCGTCGTCGCCGAGCACGCGCTGGAACGACGGCTCGTATGCGTCGCGATCGACCGCGTAGTCCGGCGACAGGGCCGCCCGGCCGTGCTTCTGCACGATGCCCGACAGTCGCGTCGACAGGCTCAGCGCGGGCGACGCGTTGTCGTCCTTGGCTGCCGCGCCGTCGGCGGCCGGCGTGGCCTTGGTGGGCGCATCGTTCTCCCACGCGAACGATGCCGGATCGACCTGGATGGCCGAATCGACTTTCGGCGGTTTCGACAGGCGCGCATCGAGTGCGACCGCGCCGAATATGACCCCGCCGATCAGGACTGCGGTCGCGAACAACAGCACGATCACGCGCAATACCTGAAGATAGCCGCCCTCGATTTTGGTCAGGATGCTCAAGGCATTCTCCTTTCTTATGATGAATGAGGCGCCGAGGCTAAAGACCTTTCTAATGGCTGTCAATCGTCACACCCGCCGACCGAAACGCTCGCTAGAATGTCGGCTTTCCTGGAGGCGGAAAGCGATGAAAATCTACGACCAGTTCTATATCGACGGCGCGTGGCGCAAACCGGCCGGCACCGGCACGATCGACGTAATCGACTCGGGCACCGAAGCCGTGATCGGCCGGATTCCGGAAGGCGTCGCATGCGACGCGCAGGACGCGATCCGCGCGGCGCGCGCAGCCTTCGACGCCTGGGCGGCCACGCCGCCCGCGACGCGCGCGGGCTATCTGCGCAAGATCGTCGAGCATCTGCAGGCGCGCAGCGAGGAACTCGCGCAGTCGATCACCGGCGAAGTCGGGATGCCGATCAAGCTGTCGCGCGCGATCCAGGTCGGTGGCCCGATCTACAACTGGAAGGCGTACGCGAAGCTCGCCGAGTCGTTCGAGTTCGAGGCACAGGTCGGCAACTCGCTCGTCGTGCGCGAGCCGGTCGGTGTCGTCGCGGCAATCACGCCGTGGAACTACCCGCTCAACCAGGTCACGCTGAAAGTCGCACCGGCACTGGCGGCCGGCTGCACGGTCGTCCTGAAGCCGTCCGAAGTCGCGCCGCTGAACGCGTTCATGCTCGCTGAAGCGATTCACGAAGCCGGGCTGCCGGCCGGCGTGTTCAACCTCGTGTGCGGCTACGGCCCGGTGGTCGGCGAGGTGCTGGCTACCGATCCGGACGTCGACATGGTGTCGTTTACGGGCTCGACGCGCGCCGGCAAGCGCGTGGCCGAACTGGCGGCTGCGGGCGTCAAGCGCGTCGCGCTCGAACTGGGCGGCAAGTCGGCGTCGGTGATCCTCGACGATGCCGATTTCGCGACGGCAGTGAAGGGCACGGTCAACGCGTGTTACCTGAACGCAGGGCAGACCTGCTCGGCACACACACGCATGCTGGTGCCGGAAGCGCGCTACGACGAGGCGCGCGCGATCGCGAAGGCGGCGGCCGAAACCTACGTCGCCGGCGATCCTCGGCAGGATGCGACGCGCCTGGGCGCGCTGGCATCGGCCGTCCAGCAGCAGCGTGTGCAGGACTACATCCAGCGCGGGATCGACGAAGGCGCGGAACTCGTGACGGGCGGCACGGGCCTGCCGGAAGGGCTGGATAAAGGCTTCTTCGTGAAGCCGACCGTGTTCGGCCGCGTCGATCCGAAATCGACGATCGCGCAGGAAGAAATCTTCGGGCCGGTGCTGTCGATCATCACGTATCGCGATGAAGACGAGGCCGTGCGCATCGCGAACGATTCGCCGTACGGGCTAGGCGGCGCGGTGTGGGCCGGCAGCGACGAACGCGCGATGGGCATCGCGCGCCGCATCCGCACGGGGCAGGTCGACATCAACGGCGGCGTGTGGAACATGGCCGCGCCGTTCGGCGGCTACAAGCAATCGGGTCACGGCCGCGAGAACGGCGTGTACGGGCTCGAAGAATATCTCGAGTACAAGTCGATGCAGCTCAAGCCCGCGAAGCCGGCCTGAGCGTTTCTCACGGCCTGAACCGGAAACGGCACGCTCGCGTGCCGTTTTTTATTGACGGCCGTCAAGGTGCGCGTCGGTGGATCGTCGATCATCGCGGTTCCGATGTTCCGACGAGGTTTCAGATGACCGTATGCACTTCCTTTCCGCCGTTGACGATCCGCGGCCGCACCTTGCTGCCTGTCGTGCAGGGCGGCATGGGCGTCGGCATCTCCGCGCACCGGCTGGCGGGCAGCGTCGCGCGCGAAGGCGCGGTCGGCACGATCGCGAGCATCGACCTGCGTCACCATCATGCGGACCTGCTCGCGCGTTGCCGCGCGCAACCCGATCGCGCGACGCTCGAAGCCGCGAACCTCGAGGCACTTGCTCGCGAGATCCGTCTTGCGAAGACCTACAGCGAAGGGCGCGGGATGATCGCGGTCAACGTGATGAAGGCCGTGAGCGCGCATGCAGACTATGTGCGCGTCGCATGCGACGAAGGCGCCGATGCGATCGTGATGGGCGCGGGCTTGCCGCTCGACCTGCCCGATCTCACGCAAGGACACGACATCGCGCTGATTCCGATCCTGTCGGACAGCCGCGGGATCGCGCTCGTGCTGAAGAAGTGGATGAAGAAGGGGCGCCTGCCCGACGCGATCGTGATCGAGCATCCGGCGCATGCGGGCGGCCATCTCGGCGTCACGCAGATCGACGACATGCACGACGGCCGCTTCGATTTCGCGCGCGTGCTCGACGAGACCGCGCAGGTGATGGCGTCGCTCGGGCTCGCACGTGAAACGATCCCGTTGATCGTTGCGGGCGGGATCAACAGTCACGACACGGTGCGCGCGGCGTTCGAGGCGGGCGCGAATGGCGTGCAGGTCGGGACGCCGTTCGCGGTGACGGAAGAAGGCGATGCGCATCCGCACTTCAAACGCGTGCTGGCTGATGCGACGCCCGACGACATCGTCGAATTCGTCAGCGTGACGGGGTTGCCCGCACGCGCGGTGAAGACGCCGTGGCTCGATCGTTACCTGCGCAACGAGACACGCATTCGCACCAAGCTCGGCGCGCTGAAGCAGCGCTGCCCGACCGCGCTCGAATGCCTGAGCGTATGCGGCTTGCGCGACGGCATCGAGAAGTTCGGCCATTTCTGCATCGACACGCGGCTGGCCGCTGCATTGCGCGGCGACGTCGCGAACGGGCTGTTCTTCCGTGGCCGCGAAGCGTTGCCGTTTGGTCGCGCGATCCGCAGCGTGCGCGATCTGCTCGACCTGCTGCTGACGGGCTGTGCGACGGAGCCTGCGGCAAACCGTCCCACGTTTACGCTGGCTTGACGGATATCAAGACGATGAAAAGACCCTACAGGGAGAATGGAAACCATTCTTTGGGGGTCCGTACCATGCATAAAACGATTCGAACTTGTGTCACCGCTGCGGCCGTTGCTGCCGCTTTCGCCGCGATGCCGTCGCTGTCGCACGCGGCCTCGCCGGGCGACGGCATCAACCAGGGCGACGTCCTGGTCCGGCTGCGCGCAATCAGCATCCAGCCGAACGAACGCGCGAGCGACACGCTGGGCGCGCTCAACGTCGGCGTGAACAACGCGATCGTGCCCGAGCTCGACTTCACGTACATGATCCGCGACTACCTCGGCGTCGAGCTGATCCTCGGCACATCGCGGCACCAGCTGACGTCGAGCCTCGGCAATCTCGGCGGCGTGGGCGTGCTGCCGCCGACGCTGCTGCTGCAGTACCACTTCAACCATGCCGGCAAGGTGCGTCCGTATGTCGGCGCGGGCGTGAACTACACGTACTTCTACAACAACGGGCTCAACGTCGGCGGGCAGGGTGTGTCGATCAACAAGAGCAGCTTCGGCCCCGCGTTGCAGTTCGGCGTGGACGTGCAGGTGACGAAGAAGATTTTCATGAACGTCGACGTGAAGAAGATCTGGATGAGCACCGATGCGACGCTTGGCGACAAGGGCATCGGCACGTTGCACATCGATCCGCTGATCGTCGGCGTGGGCGTCGGGATGAAGTTCTAGACGCGGCGGGAAAAGAACAGAGTTGGGGTTGGCGGCATGTCGGTCGGCATGCCGCTTTTTTTATGCGCGGCGGATTTACAGCTTGTCGTACTGGAAGCGCATCGCGGTGCCTTCGCGCGAGATGCGTTCCCACACCGCGCGCTTTTCGTCGTCGCTCAGGAACACCCAGTTCGACACTTCGGCGGCCGTGCGGCCGCAGCCCTTGCAGACTTCGTCGAAGAGGGTCGAGCACACGCCGATACAGGGGCTGTCGGGCAGGTCGTGGAGATTGGAGGCCATCGGAAGGGTTCACGCAGTTGAATCGTCAGCCGCCATTTTAATGCATCGCGGCCGGACGGTCGGACGGGTGCGGCCGGCATGCCGTACCGGTGCAGCGGCATGACAGTACGGCCGGGTTCGGGCACAGCCGCCGGGCGGTTCGCGTCCGGCCGGTGAACGCGGTTTTGCCGCCGCCTGTTTTTCCCGGTGGACAGCCGCCGATTACCCGATAGAATTCCCCGGGAACGCCCTGCCGCACGGGCGGCCAGCCTGGCCGGCGGCGGGAATCTGTTCCGTTTGCGCGACACCGCCATGATTTTTTTGTGACGGCGCGCGAATGATGGTAGTTTTCGGGGTTTTCGAGGGGCGGCGTGCCAGAATGCGCCGCCATGACGAGGCAGACGGCAGCCGGACACACGGTCCGGCCGGAGGGAGAACGGGATGAAAGCAAAGGTAGTGGGCCGGTTCGCAGCGCTCGCGCTGTGCGTGGGTGCATCGGCGGCAGCGGCGAAGGATACGCAGCTCAATGTCTATAACTGGTCGGACTACATTGCGAAGGACACGATCCCGAACTTCGAGAAGCAGACGGGCGTCAAGGTCCGCTACGACAACTACGACAGCGACGACACGCTGCAGGCGAAGCTGCTGACGGGCAGCTCGGGCTACGACATCGTCGTGCCGACCAGCAACTACGCGGGCAAGCAGATCGCCGCCGGCATCTTCGCGCCGCTCGACAAGTCGAAGCTGCCGAACCTCAAGTACCTCGATCCGCAACTGATGGCGCTCGTCGCCGGCGCGGACCCGGGCAACAAGTTTTCGGTGCCCTGGGCATACGGCACGACCGGTCTCGCATACAACCTGACGAAGGCGCAGCAGGCGCTCGGCAAGGTGCCGCTCGACAACTGGGACATCCTGTTCAAGCCGGAAAACCTCTCGAAGCTGAAGACCTGCGGCGTGTCGGTGCTCGACGCACCCGACCAGATGTTCGCAGCCGCACTGCACTACATCGGCAAGGATCCGATGAGCACGAACCCGGCCGACTACAAGGCCGCGATGGAAGTGCTGAAGAAGATCCGCCCGTACATCACGCAATTCAACTCGTCGGGCTACATCAACGACCTGGTCGGCGGCGACATCTGCTTCGCGTTCGGCTGGTCGGGCGACGTCGTGATCGCGAAGCATCGCGCGATGGAAGCGAAGAAGCCGTACAAGGTCGAGTACTACATTCCGAAGGGCGGTGCGCCGGTGTGGTTCGACGTGATGGCGATCCCGAAGGACGCGAAGAACAAGGATGCCGCGCTGCAGTGGATCAACTACATCGAGGATCCGAAGGTGCATGCGGCGATCACGAACGCGGTGTACTACCCGAGCGCCAACGCCGAGGCCCGCAAGTACGTGCGGCCCGACGTTGCGAACGACCCGGCCGTCTATCCGCCGGCCGACGTCGTGAAGACGCTGTTCCTGCTCAAGCCGCTGCCGCCTGAAATCCAGCGTCTGCAGACGCGTCTGTGGACCGAGCTGAAGTCGGGCCGCTGACACGCGCCGATGTTCCCAGTAGTCATGAAGCCCCTGGTGCCCCCGGGGGCTTTGTTCGTTCAACGCAGGAGAGAAGCAGCACATCATGAATAGCCAGTCGGGTGCGCCGGTCGCGGGCGCGCCGTCCTCCGTTTCCTCCTCCGGCGCCGATGCGCGCGCCGAGACCTTTGTCCAGATCGTCGACGTCGTCAAGAAATTCGGCGACACCGAAGCCGTGCGCAGCGTCAACCTGACCGTGCGCCAGGGCGAGCTGTTCGCGCTGCTCGGCAGCTCGGGCTGCGGCAAGTCGACGTTGCTGCGGATGCTCGCGGGCCTCGAGACGGTCACGTCGGGCAAGATCCTGATCGACGGCGAGGACCTCGCGCAGATGCCGCCGTACAAGCGGCCCGTGAACATGATGTTCCAGTCGTATGCGCTGTTCCCGCACATGTCGGTCGAATCGAACGTCGCGTTCGGCCTCAAGCAGGAAGGCACGCCGAAGGCCGAGCTGAAGGAGCGCGTCGCATCCGCGCTCGAACTCGTGCAGATGAGCAAGTACGCGAAGCGCAAGCCGCACCAGTTGTCCGGCGGCCAGCAGCAGCGTGTCGCGCTCGCGCGTTCGCTGGTCAAGCGGCCGAAGCTGCTGCTGCTCGACGAGCCGATGTCCGCGCTCGACAAGCAGATCCGCCAGCGCACGCAGATCGAGCTCGTCAACATCCTGAACAAGGTCGGCGTCACCTGCATCATGGTCACGCACGACCAGGAAGAAGCGATGACGATGGCCAATCGCCTCGCGGTGATGAGCGAAGGGCAGATCGTGCAGATCGGCTCGCCGAACGAAGTGTACGAATATCCGAACAGCCGTTTCTCGGCCGAATTCATCGGCTCGACGAACCTGTTCGACGGCGTGACCGTCGAGGACGAACCCGACCACGTGTACATCGAGTCGCCGGAGCTGCCGAGCCGGCTGTACGTCAGCCACGGGATTTCGGGCCCGCTCGGGATGCCGGTTACGGTGTCGGTGCGCCCCGAACGGATCGCGCTCACGCGCAAGCCGCCCGAAGGCGCGTTCAACTGGGCGCGCGGCCGGATCAGCAACGTCGCGTACATGGGCGGCTATTCGCTGTATCACGTGAAACTCGACGGTGGCAAGACGGTGATCGCGAACGTGTCGAGCCTTGCGATTTCGGAGCTCGACACGCCGGCGCTCGGCGACGAGATCTACGTGCGCTGGAGCGCGACGGCCGGCGTGGTGCTGACGTCATGACCACGTTCAAGTCCCTGCTCGAGTGGCCGGTGCGGCGCTTCAACCTGACGGGCGCCACGGCGGTCGTCGCCGGGCCGTTCACGTGGCTCGTGCTGTTCTTCCTCGTGCCGTTCGTGCTGGTCGTCAAGATCAGTTTCGCGGAGCTGCAGCTCGGCATCCCGCCGTACACGGAACTCGCGTCGTACACCGACGGCGTCGTGCACGTCGCGCTGAACCTGTCGCACTACGCGTTCCTGTTTACGGACAGCCTGTATTTCGCGACCTACGTGAACTCGGTGTGGGTGGCCGCGATCACGACGCTGCTGTGTTTGCTGATCGGCTATCCGATGGCGTACTACATCGCGCGCTCGAACCCGGCGACCCGCAACCTGCTGATGATGGGCGTGATGCTGCCGTTCTGGACGTCGTTCCTGATCCGCGTGTATGCGTGGATCGGCATCCTGAAGAACAACGGGCTGCTGAACAACTTCCTGATGTGGATCGGCCTCACGCATACGCCGATCGAGCTGTATCGCACGAACTATGCGGTGTACATCGGGATGGTGTATTCGTACCTGCCGTTCCTCGTGATGCCGCTCTACGCGCACCTCGTGAAGATGGACCTGCGCCTGCTCGAAGCCGCGTACGACCTCGGTGCGAAGCCGTGGAAGGCATTCGTGCAGATCACGCTGCCGCTGTCGAAGAACGGGATCATCGCGGGCTGCCTGCTCGTGTTCATCCCGGCGGTCGGCGAGTACGTGATCCCCGAGCTGCTCGGCGGCGCGAACACGCTGATGATCGGCCGCGTGATGTGGAATGAATTCTTCAACAACGCAGACTGGCCGATGGCGTCGGCGGTGACCTGCGCGATGGTGCTGCTGCTGCTCGTGCCGATGGCGATGTTCCAGCACTTCCAGGCGAAAGAGCAGGGAGGCCGTCGATGAAGCCGAATCGTTACTTGCAGTTCGCGGCGCTGTTTGCCGGCTTCGCGTTCCTGTACATCCCGATCATCAGCCTGATCGTCTATTCGTTCAACGAGTCGAAGCTCGTCACCGTGTGGTCGGGCTTCTCGTTCCGCTGGTACTCGGCGCTCGTGGAAGACGACGAGTTGCTGACGGCCGCGTGGCTGTCGCTGAAGATCGGCGTGCTGACCGCGTTCGCGTCGGTGATCATCGGCACGTGGGCCGGCTTCGTGCTCGCCCGGATGGGGCGCTTTCGCGGTTTCGCGCTGTTCAGCGGGATGATCAACGCGCCGCTCGTGATTCCCGAGGTGATCCAGGGGATCTCGCTGCTGCTGCTGTTCATCGAACTGGCCAAGTGGATCGGCTGGCCGGCCGAGCGTGGCGTGTTCACGATCTGGCTCGGCCACGTGATGCTGTGCATCTCGTACGTCGCGATCATCGTGCAGTCGCGCGTGCGCGAGCTGAATCCGTCGCTGGAAGAAGCCGCGCTCGATCTCGGCGCGACGCCGCTGAAGGTGTTCTTCACGATCACGCTGCCGCTGATCTCGCAGGCGCTGATCGCGGGATGGCTGCTGTCGTTCACGCTGTCGATCGACGACCTCGTGCTGTCGGCGTTCCTGTCGGGCCCCGGCTCGACGACGCTGCCGCTCGTGGTGTTCTCGCGCGTGCGACTCGGGTTGAATCCGGAGATGAACGCGCTCGCGACGCTGTTCATCGTCGCGGTGACGGCCGGCGTCGTGATCGCGAACTTCGTGATGCTGCGGCAGGAACGCAAGCGGATGGCGGGGTTCGCGACCTGACGTTCGGGTTGTGATCGCTGCTGTTGAAAAACGCCCGGTGCCGACGATGAGTCGGGCCGGGCGTTTTGTTTGATGGCGCTGCGCGTGAGTCGGTGCCGGTCAGTACGCGATTGCGACGGATGAAGTGCATCGCGGACCGGGCGCCGATTCGATTCCCGCGCCCGGTCGTGCGTCGGCTTACGCGCCGAACGCCGCCTTCGCCAGCAGCCCGAACGCGACGCACACGAGCACGGCCGCGAACCCGGCCTGCACGTGCCGCGCAGCGAGGTGGTGCGACGCACCGCGACCGGCGGCCATGCCGAGTGCGGTCGCGACGGTGAACCACAGCGTCACGTCGAGCGGCGCGCGCGTGCCCGACACGAGCGTGGCGAACACGCCGCCGGTGCCGACGAGCGCGATCACCATCAACGACGTCGCGACGACGCCATGCATCGACACGTTCGTGAACTTGCGCAGCATCGGCACGATCACGAAACCGCCGCCGACGCCGAGCAGCCCCGTCATCAGGCCCGTCATCGCGCCGGTCGACGCGAGTGCCACGCCGACCGGCCAGGACCACACGAGCCGGCCCGTATCGGGATTCACGCGGCCGACGCACAGCGGCGACGCTTCCGCGTCGACCGGCGCGTGGCGCAGCGCCTGCAACAACAGGCGACCGGCGACGACCAGCATCGTCAGCGCGAACAGCGCGAGCAGCAGGCGTTGCGGCAGCACGTGCGCGAGCCGCACGCCGAGCGTGGTCAGCGGC
>NZ_JAAGPE010000138.1:0-25539 GCF_017104605.1 Burkholderia sp. Ac-20384
GCCGCGCAGGCGCTCGGCATCTCGCGCGCGACGCTGTACCGGCGCATCGCGAAGCACCGGATCGTCGCGCCGCACCGTGCGTGACGCGCTGGCGCGCGCTGCGTCATGCGGGCTGCCCGGCCGCTTCGTTCGCGTCTGCCGCATTGCCGGCCGCTTCATCGCGCCGCGTAAACACTTCGTGCGCGGCGAACAACGCGTTGAGTGCGGCCGGCATACCCGCGTACACGGCCATCTGCATGAACACCTCGACGATCTCGTCGCGCGTGCAGCCGACGTTCAGCGCGGCCTCGATATGCACCTTCAACTGCGGCTGCGCGTTGCCGAGTGCGGCCAGCGCCGCGATCGTCGCGATTTCTCGCGCTTTCAGGTCGAGTTGCGGCCGGCTGTAGATGTCGCCGAAGCTGAACTCGACCAGGAGCCGCCCAAAGTCCGGTGCGATCGGCGCCAGCGCCGCGATCACGCGCTCACCTACTTCGCCGTCGATTTCCTTCAGTTTGTTCCAGCCGCGCGTGTAGCGGTCTTCAACGAGTCGTTCCATTGTGTCCGTCCTGTTCCGATAGGGAGTGAGAAGGTCTTGCCCGTCGTGCCATCTCCCGCTCCTGCGCCTCGTAGTTCACGATCTTGTCGCTGATCACGTCGAGGCTCGCCTGCAGCTCCGCGATATGCGCGCGCACCGCGTCGCGATGCGTGATCAGCAGGTCGCGCCGCGCACCGAAGGTCGACTCGCCTTGCGCGCGCAGCGTCGCGAATGCCTGCATCTGCGCGATCGGCATGCCGGTCGCCTTCAGGCGCATCACGAAGGCCAGCCAGTCAAGGTCGGCCGGTGCATAGAGCCGGTGCCCGGCCGCCGTGCGCGAAATCGCGCGCAGCAGGCCGGCCTGCTCGTAGTACCGCAGCGTATGCGTCGACAGGCCGGTCATTTCGGCGACCTGGCCGATCGTCAGCGGGCCGGTGGCGTGAGGTTGGGATACGGTTTTCGACATGGCAGGAACAAGGTTAGGAGTTAGAGTTCACTCTAAGTCAAGGCCTATCGAACAGCCAGTGCAACGATTGTCGGCGACACCCCGGCGACACCGTAAAGAATGGTCAAAACCGCCGCTCGACGCGGGGTTCTGTCTTTACAGCGCCGCAAGCCTTCAGCAAGATTCGGTCAGCCTGTCTTAAAAAGGGCACGCATTTGTCCTATGCTTAACGGCGACGCCCGGCCACGCCTCGCCCCGGCGTCCGTTGCAACAGCCATTCATCCGTCAGAACCAGGGAGCCTTTGCCATGCTGAAAAAGCTGCTGATGCTGTTCGTCGCGCTATCGCTGTCGCTCGCCGCAGGCCTTGCCGCAGCCGTCGAAGTCAACACGGCTGACCAGGCCACGCTCGAATCCGTGAAGGGTCTCGGGCCCGTGAAGTCGAAGGCGATCATCGACGAACGCACCAAGAACGGCCCGTTCAAGGACGCGGACGATCTCGCGAACCGCGTGAAGGGCCTCGGCACGAAGTCGGTCGGGCATCTCGAGGAAAACGGCCTGACGATCGGCGGCTCGGCGACGCCGCCGAAGGGCGTGAAGCTGTCGAAGCCGGCCGCGACGACATCGGCAACGACGTCGGCCACCACGTCCGCAACGACGTCGGCAGGCACGGCGTCGACGTCCACGACCGCGACGGCCGGCACGACGGCCACGGCACCGGCACCGGCGGCAAGCGCGCCGGATGCGGCGGCGAAGCCGGCCAAGGCCAAGCGCATGACGAAGAAGGAAAAGGCGGCCGCAGCAGCGGCGGCATCCGCCGATGCGGGTGCGAGCGCACCGGCCGCCGCATCGTCGGCAAAAGCGACGAAGGGTTCGAAGAAGAAAAGCAAGAAGGACAAGGCAGCCTCCGCCGCCGCGGCGTCGGGCGCCTGATGTGCGCCGCGCGCGCGATGGCGTGCGCGCGGCATTCGTTCAACGGGCGCCCACAGCGTGGCGCCCTTATCGGTAAAGGTGAAGAACCATGGGTCTCCTCGACATCGTTGGCGGTCTGATCGGCGGCCAGGCCGGCGGCAACTCGCAAAGCGCGCTGATCACGACCGCGCTCGAATTCATCAACAACCAGCCGGGCGGCCTGAACGGCCTGATCGAGAAGTTCAAGGCCGGCGGCGCCGGCGACGTCATCGGTTCGTGGGTCGGCACCGGCCAGAACCAGCCGATCTCGCCGGACGCACTGCAGAACGTGCTCGGCTCGGACGCGATCGGTGCGCTCGCGAGCAAGTTCGGTGTCGATCCGTCGATGGCCTCGACCGTCCTCGCGCAAGTGCTGCCGCACGTCGTCAACCACGCGACGCCGGACGGCGCCGTGCCGGCCGATGGCCAGGCACAGGTCGACCCGTCGAACGTGCTCGGCTCGCTGTCGCAGATCGCCGGCATGTTCGGCGGCAACAAGCAGGGCTGATTCGAACCCTGCATCGTTGCGACATCCCATAAGCAAACACCCCGCCTGAGCGGGGTGTTTGTTTTGGTGCGCCCGGTACGAGCCGGGCAGCAGGCAGCGATCAGTGAACGACGCGGTCGAACACGAACTTGCCGTCGTGGATGTCGACCGGAATCACATCCTTCGGACCGAAGCGGCCCGCGAGGATGAGCTTCGCAACCGGGTTCTCGATCTCCTGCTGGATCGCGCGCTTCAGCGGACGCGCACCGAACAGCGGATCGTAGCCGACCTTGCCGATCTGCTCGAGCGCCGCTTCCGACACGTCGAGCGCCATGTCGAGCTTCGCAAGCCGGTCGTGCAGGCGTGCGAGCTGGATCTTCGCGATCGACTCGATGTTGCTGCGGTCGAGCGCATGGAACACGACGACGTCGTCGATCCGGTTCAGGAACTCGGGGCGGAAATGCTGCTTCACCTCGAGCCACACGGCGTCCTTGATCTCTTCCTGCGGCGCACCCGTCATCGCCTGGATCACCTGCGAGCCGAGGTTCGACGTCATCACGATCACCGTGTTCTTGAAGTCGACCGTGCGCCCCTGCCCGTCCGTCATGCGGCCGTCGTCGAGCACCTGCAGCAGCACGTTGAACACGTCCGGATGCGCCTTCTCGATCTCGTCGAGCAGGATCACGCTGTACGGCTTGCGACGCACGGCTTCCGTCAGGTAGCCGCCTTCCTCGTAGCCGACATAGCCCGGCGGCGCGCCGATCAGCCGCGCGACGCTGTGCTTCTCCATGAACTCGCTCATGTCGATGCGGATCAGGTGCTCTTCCGAGTCGAACAGGAACGACGCCAGCGCCTTGCACAGCTCGGTCTTGCCGACCCCCGTCGGGCCGAGGAACAGGAACGAGCCGTACGGACGGTTCGGATCGGCGAGACCCGCGCGCGAACGGCGGATCGCGTCGGCCACCGCACTGATCGCCTCGTGCTGGCCGACCACGCGCTCATGCAGCTTTTCCTCGATGTGCAACAGCTTCTCGCGTTCGCCCTGCATCATTCGCGACACCGGAATCCCGGTCGAACGCGACACGACTTCCGCGATTTCCTCGGCGCCGACCTGCGTGCGCAGCAGGCGCGGACGCGTCGGGTTGTGCTGCTCCTGCTCTTCGGCCTGCGTGACCTGCTTCAGTTGCGCCTCGAGCTGCGGCAGCTTGCCGTACTGCAGCTCGGCAACCTTCTCCAGCTTGCCGTCACGCTGCAGCCGTGCGATGTCCGCACGCACCTTCTCGATCTCTTCCTTCAGCTGTGCGCTGCCCTGCACCGCGGCCTTCTCGGCGGTCCAGATCTCTTCCAGGTCCGCGTACTCGCGGCCGAGGCGTTCGATCTCTTCCTCGATCAGCTGCAGGCGCTTCTGCGACGCTTCGTCCTGCTCCTTCTTCACGGCTTCGCGCTCGATCTTCAGCTGGATCAGGCGACGATCGAGCTTGTCCATCTCTTCGGGCTTCGAATCGATTTCCATCTTGATCTTCGAAGCGGCTTCGTCGATCAGGTCGATGGCCTTGTCCGGCAGGAAGCGGTCGGTGATGTAGCGGTGCGACAGCTCGGCCGCGGCGACGATCGCCGGGTCGGTGATGTCGACGCCGTGGTGCAGTTCGTACTTCTCCTGCAGCCCGCGCAGGATCGCGATCGTCGCCTCGACGCTCGGCTCGTCGACGAGCACCTTCTGGAAGCGGCGCTCGAGCGCGGCATCCTTCTCGATGTACTTGCGGTATTCGTCGAGCGTGGTCGCGCCGATGCAATGCAGCTCGCCGCGCGACAGCGCCGGCTTCAGCATGTTGCCCGCATCCATCGCGCCTTCGGCCTTGCCTGCACCGACCATCGTGTGGATTTCGTCGATGAAGACGATCGTCTGGCCTTCATCCTTCGCGATGTCGTTGAGCACCGCCTTCAGGCGCTCCTCGAATTCGCCGCGATACTTCGCGCCGGCGAGCAGTGCGGCCATGTCGAGCGACAGCACGCGCTTGCCCTTGAGCGTCTCGGGCACTTCGCCGTTGACGATCCGCTGCGCGAGCCCTTCGACGATCGCCGTCTTGCCGACGCCCGGCTCGCCGATCAGCACCGGGTTGTTCTTGGTGCGGCGCTGCAGGATCTGGATCGAACGGCGAATTTCGTCGTCGCGGCCGATCACCGGATCGAGCTTGCCCGCCCGGGCGCGCTCGGTCAGGTCGACCGTGTATTTCTTCAGGGCCTCGCGCTGGCTTTCGGCGTCCTGGCTGTGCACCTGCGAGCCGCCGCGCACCGCGGCGATCGCGGCTTCCAGCGCCTTGCGCGTGAGGCCGTGCTGGCGCGCGAGCTTGCCGGCGTCGCCCTTGTCGTCGGACACGGCGAGCAGGAACATCTCGCTCGCGATGAACGTGTCGTTGAGCTTCTGCGCTTCCTTGTCGGCCTGGTTCAGCAGCCCGGAGAGTTCACGGCCGATCTGGATGTCGCCGCCGGTGCCCGTCACTTGCGGCAGGCGCGAGATGGCCTCGTTCAGCGCGCCTTGCAGCGCCTGAATGTGAACGCCCGCGCGCGACATCAGCGAGCGGGCGGAACCGTCCTGCTGCGCGACCAGCGCCGCGAGAACGTGAACGGGTTCGATGTATTGATTGTCGCGGCCTGCTGCGAGACTTTGCGCATCCGCGAGTGCTTCCTGGAACTTGGTGGTGAGCTTGTCGATTCTCATTTAGTCGAGACCTCCAATTTTCGATTAACACCAAGATGAGGATGGTTATGCGGCTTTCAAGCGAAATTCGGGTTGATTCAGCGCAAAAATCGATGGATATCCATGAAGCGGCCCCGGGACGGGCCGCGGCCGGCTCGGGAAGCGCGGCGAGCGCGTATCAGCCGGCGGTCGACGGCGGTTCGACGGACGCAGGGGCGTCTTCCGGCAACGGCTCGGCACGCATGCGCACGACCGGGCGGATGCCGAGCAACGCGACGAGCGGCGCAGCGGGTTCGACCAGTTCGCCAAGCGTGTGACGGTCGAGTTCGGCGAAGAACGCATCGCGCGCGGCCGCCAGCACGCCCTTCAACCGGCACTGCGGCTCGATCACGCAGCCGCGCGACTCGCCCTCGGCCGAGAAGCAGCCGACCAGCGCAAAATCGCTCTCGGTCGCGCGCACGACCTGGCCGACGGTCAGTTGCAGCGATTCGGGGAACAACCGCAGCCCGCCATTGCGGCCACGGACGGTATCGACCCATCCCAGCTCGCCGAGCTGCTGCACGACTTTCATCAGATGGTTCTTCGAGATGCCGTAGGCGTCCGAGATCTCCTGGATCGTTGCGAGTCCCTCGCCACGCACGGCAAGGTACAGCATCACGCGCAGCGAATAGTCGGTGTAGTCGGTGAGTCTCATGGGCGAATACGGAAAAGATCGATCGTGCCCCGATTACGTGAGCCGGGCCGATCGGGTTGCGCACGGGGCCGGTTGACGGCCCTGTTCCGCGGCCCCGGGTTGCCGGGATGGCGCGCGCGCAATAAGATGCGTGACACTTACACGTTTTTCAGGGGTTGTTGGACGCTATTTTGCGTCAAAATCCGGCCGGCGTCCTGCACGATGCCCGCGCCGCCGCCCCGTCGTTGCCTATTTCTCCGGCCCTTTTTGCCATGACTGCCCTGCCCGCCTCGCCCGATACCGCACCGGCCCGCCCTCGCGACACCGAGCCGACCGAAGAGAACATCCGCGATCTCGTCTACGCGTTCTACGACCGCGTGCGCGCCGATCCGCTGCTTGGGCCTGTGTTCGACGCGAAGCTGGAAGGCCGCTGGGACGACCACCTGCCGAAGATGGTCACGTTCTGGTCGAGCCTCGTGCTCGGCACCAAGGGCTATCGCGGCAACGTGCAGCAGGCGCACCAGCCGCTCGACGGGATCGAGCCGGCCCATTTCAGCCGCTGGCTGTCGCTGTTCCTGAAAACGGTCGAGACGCGCTACGCGCCGCCCGCGGCGATCCGCTTCATGGAGCCGGCGCTGCGGATCGCGCAGAGCCTCCAGTTGAGCCGGTTCGGCTGGGACTATCAGATTCCGCCCGAGCAGCAGGCACTGCTCGACGCAATCGCACCGCGCCGTCGCGACGCAGCTGACGATCCGCATGCGCTGCCGTCGCGTGCCCGCGGCGAGCCGTTTCCGACGAAGATCATCGGGCGCAGCAGCGATCCGGACGCGTAACGGGCAGCCGTGACGCGCGGCGCTTGCGCGCATGCGGCACCTCGCCGCACCACCGTCACGCCGTGCTCAGCGCCGCGTATTGCCCGATTCGATGCCCCAGCGCGCGAGCGCGGCATCGTCGGTGCTGCGCGCATCGACCCAGCGCTCGCCGTCCGGCGTGGTTTCCTTCTTCCAGAACGGCGCTTCGGTCTTCAGGTAGTCCATCACGAACTCGCACGACGCGAACGCATCGCCGCGGTGCGACGCAACCGTTGCGACCATCACGATCTGGTCGAGCGGCAGCAGCTTGCCGACGCGATGCACGATCGCGACGTCGATGCCCGGCCAGCGTCGGCCGGCCTCGGCGGCAATCTTCTCGAGCGCCTTCTCGGTCATCCCCGGATAGTGCTCGAGCTCCATCGCGGCAACCGATTCGCCTTCGTTCAGATCTCGCACCGTGCCGACGAAGCATGCGACTGCGCCGATCTTCGGGTTGCGTGCGCGCAGTGCCGCGACTTCCGCGTTCAGATCGAAGTCGTCGGTCTGGATTCGTACCGTTGCCATCGCCCGTGCCTCAACCGCCCGTCACCGGCGGAAAGAACGCGACCTCGCAGCCCTCGGTGAGCCGCGTGTCGGGATCGGTCATCTCGTGATTGCACGCCATGCGCAGTGCGCGCCCTTCGGCGAGCGTCTCGGCCCACGCACCGCCGCGCACGCGCAACCACGCGCGCACGTCGCCCACGGTCGTGACGCTGTCCGGCACGTCGGCCTGCTCGTCGGCGACACCCAATGCCTCGCGGACGCTTGCAAAAAATTTCAGTTGAATCTTCATGGTTCGGGAAGCCGTCGCGTTACGACAGCAGTTCGGAAAACGGAATGAAACGCACGGTCTCGCCGGCGCTGATCGCGTGCTGCGGCGGGTTGTCGATCAGGCCATCGCCCCACACCGTCGACGTCAGCACCGCCGAGCTCTGGTTCGGGAACAGGTCGAGGCCGCCGGCCGCGTTGACGCGCGCGCGCAGGAATTCGTTGCGCCGGTCGCCCTTGTTTTGCGAAAAGTCGGCACGCAGCGACAGTGCGCGCGGCGCGATGTCGCGCACGCCGGACAGGCGCAGCAGGAACGGCCGCACGAACAGCAGGAACGTGACGAAGCTCGACACCGGGTTGCCGGGGAGCCCGATGAAGTGCGCATCGGCGCGATCGTCGCCGCGGCGCACCGCGCCGTAAGCCAGCGGCTTGCCGGGCTTCATCGCGATCTGCCACAGCGCGAGCCGCCCTTCGGCCTCGACGGCCGGCTTCACGTGATCCTCGTCACCGACCGACACGCCGCCGCTCGTCAGGATCACGTCGTGATCGCGGGCAGCCGCGCGCAGCGTATCGCGCGTCGCGGCGAGCGAATCGGGCACGATCCCGTAGTCGGTCACGTGGCAGCCGAGCCGTTCCAGCAGCCCGCGCAGCGTGAAGCGGTTCGAGTTGTAGATTGCGCCGGGCTTCAGTGGCTCGCCGGGCATCGTCAGTTCGTCTCCGGTGAAGAACACCGCGACACGAATCCGCCGCGCGACCGCCAATTGCGCGCAGCCGACCGACGCGGCCAGGCCGAGCGCCTGCGGCGTGAGCCGCGTGCCGGCCGGCAGGATCACCGAGCCCTGCCGGATATCCGCGCCCTGCGCGGTGATCCATTCACCGGCCTTCGGCGTGTGCAGGATCTCGACCGCATCGCCATCGGCCGCCGTCTGCTCCTGCATCACGACGGCGTCGGCGCCGGGCGGCACCGTCGCGCCGGTGAAAATCCGTGCGGCCGTGCCGGCAGCGAGCGGCGCGGCCGGGTGACCGGCCGGAATGCGCTGCGACACCGGCAAACGCCGGTCGCCATGCAGCAGGTCGGCGACGCGCACCGCATAGCCGTCCATCGCGCTCGTGTGCATCGGCGGCACGTCGAGCGGCGAGCTCACGTCGGCCGCCAGCACGCGGCCGAGCGCGTCGAGCGTGGCGACGGTTTCGGCGCCGGGCAACGGCTTCGCAGCATCGAGCAGCGCGGCGAGTGCCTCGGCGGTCGACAGCATCGGCGCGCGCGGCGCCGCGGGATTCGGGTTCGACATCGATGGAATCGGGGATCGTTGGATTCAATACGTCATTGTAGCGACGCCGTCGCGCGGGCGCGCGATATGGCCGACATGCGGAAACTGTGATTCGCGCGAATGCGCCGGTCTGACACTTGTTTCGTACGCGTGGTGACGACCGCTGCCTGGCAGCTGCCAAACGAAACGGCCGGAACCCCGATCCGTTCGACGAATCGGCATTCCGGCCGTTGTGCGCAGCCGGGCCCGTGGCCCGGCCGTGCGTCATGCGCCCGTATGGGCGGCGATGAAGTCCTTCACCTGCTGCGCATCGGCGTTCACGACCTCGAAACGCTGCGGCAGCGCCTCGAGCCCGTCGAATGCAGCCGGACGCTCGGCTTCGCGATCGAGTGCTTCGCGAATCGTCTCGCCGAACTTGATCGGCTGCGCCGTCTCGAGCACGACCATCGGCACGCCCGCGTCGAGATGCTCGCGCGCGACCTTCACGCCGTCGGCCGTATGCGTATCGATCATCGTGTCGTAGCGCGAGAACACGTCGCGGATCGTCGCGATGCGGTCCGTGTGGCTGCTGCTGCCCGACACGAAACCGAACTCGGCGACGCGCGAGAAATCGCCGCTCGCCGCGAGATCGAAGCCGCCCTTCTCCTCGACGTCGCGGAACAACTGCATCACGCGTGCCGGATCGCGGCCGAGCAGATCGAACACGAAGCGCTCGAAGTTCGACGCCTTCGAGATGTCCATGCTCGGGCTGCTCGTGTGATAGGTGTTCTCGGCGCTGCGCACGCGATACGCGCCCGTGCGGAAGAACTCGTCGAGCACGTCGTTTTCGTTGGTCGCGACCACCAGCTTCGCGATCGGCAGCCCCATCATCCGCGCGATGTGGCCTGCGCAGACGTTGCCGAAATTGCCCGACGGCACCGTGAACGACACGCGCTCGTCGTTGGACTGCGTCGCTGCGAAGTAGCCCTTGAAGTAGTACACGACCTGCGCGACGACGCGCGCCCAGTTGATCGAGTTGACCGTGCCGATCTTCTGCTGCGCCTTGAACGCGTGATCGTTCGACACGGCCTTCACGATGTCCTGGCAATCGTCGAACACGCCTTCGACCGCGAGGTTGAAGATGTTCGGATCCTGCAGGCTGAACATCTGGGCCGTCTGGAACGCGCTCATCTTCTTGTGCGGCGACAGCATGAACACGCGCACGCCGGCCTTGCCGCGCATCGCGTATTCGGCCGCGCTGCCGGTGTCGCCGGACGTCGCGCCCAGAATGTTCAGCGTCTGCCCGTGCTTCGCGAGCGTGTACTCGAACAGGTTGCCGAGCAGCTGCATCGCCATGTCCTTGAACGCGAGCGTCGGGCCGTTCGACAGTTCGAGCAGCGAGATCGGCGCGCCGTTCTCGCTGCCGAGCGTCTTCAGCGGCGTGATGTCGGACGCGTTCTCGCCATGGCGCGTGTTGCGGTACACGTCGGCCGTGTACGTGCGACGCGTGATCGCGCGCAGGTCGTCGGCCGGCACGTCGTCGCAGAACTTCGACAGGATCTCGAACGCGAGATCCGCGTACGACAGCGTGCGCCAGCGTGCGAGCTCGTCGGCGGACACCGTCGGATACTCGGCCGGCAGGTAGAGCCCGCCGTCCTTCGCGAGACCGCCGAGCAGGATGTCGGAGAACGTGTGGCGCTCGCCGATGCCGGCGCCGCGCGTGGAGATGTAATTCATGTCGTCCTCAGCTCAGTTCAACGCTTCCATGCGCAGCTTCGTCACCTTCGATACCACCGTCGCAAGGCTCTCGATCTGCGCGATCGCCGCATTCACGTTCTTCTCGACCGTGACGTGCGTGATCAGGATGATGTCGGTTTCGCCCTTCGCGTCGTCGACCTGCTCCGATTCCTTCTGCAGCAGCGCGTCGATCGAAATACCCGATGCGGCGAGGATGCGCGTGATGTCGGCCAGCACGCCGGTTTGATCGGCAACGCGCAGGCGCAGGTAGTAGCCGCTCGTCACTTCCTCGATCGGCAAAATCGGCGTGTTCGACAGGCTGTCCGGCTGGAACGCGAGGTGCGGCACGCGATGCTCGGGGTCCGCCGTGTGCAGGCGCGTGACGTCGACGAGATCCGCGACCACGGCCGATGCGGTCGGCTCCGCGCCCGCGCCCTTGCCGTAGTACAGCGTCGTGCCGACCGCGTCGCCGTGCACGACAACCGCGTTCATCGCGCCCTCGACGTTCGCGAGCAGGCGCTTCTCCGGGATCAGCGTCGGATGCACGCGCAGCTCGATGCCGTTTTCGGCGCGGCGCGTGATGCCGAGCAGCTTGATCCGGTAGCCGAGTTCTTCCGCGTAGCGGATGTCGGTCGCATCCAGCTTGCTGATGCCCTCGACGTACGCACGCTCGAACTGCACCGGCACGCCGAACGCGATCGCGCTCATGATCGTCGCCTTGTGCGCGGCGTCGACGCCTTCGATGTCGAAGGTCGGATCGGCTTCCGCGTAGCCGAGCTCCTGCGCGGCCTTCAGCGCGGTCGCGAAGTCAAGCCCGCGATCGCGCATTTCCGACAGGATGTAGTTGGTCGTGCCGTTGATGATGCCCGCGATGTACTGGATGCGGTTCGCGGTCAGGCCTTCGCGCAGCGCCTTGATGATCGGGATGCCGCCGGCGACGGCCGCCTCGAACGCGACCATCACGCCCTTCGCGCGCGCGGCCTCGAAGATCTCGGTGCCGTGCACCGCGAGCAACGCCTTGTTGGCCGTCACGACGTGCTTGCCGTTCGCGATCGCGCGCAGCACGAGCTCGCGTGCGATGCCCGTGCCGCCAATCATCTCGGCGATGATCGCGATCGACGGATCATCGACGACTGCGTTGAAATCGTCGGTGATCTGCGCGGCGCCGGCGTCGCCGCCGAGCGCAGCCAGCGCCTTGGCCGGGTTGCGCACCGCAATGCGCGTCACCTCGATGCCGCGCCCCGCGCGTCGCTTGATTTCTTCCTGGTTGCGGCCCAGCACCGTGAAGGTGCCGCTGCCCACCGTGCCGAAGCCCAACAGGCCAACTTTGATCGGTTCCATGCTGCGTGTGATCGATGAGTAAGAATGAGTGAGTGCCGTGTGGCCCTGCCGCTCAGGCCGAATGGCGCTTGCGGTAGCCGTCGAGGAAACGTGCGATCCGGTTGATCGAATCGGTCAGGTCGTCGAGGTTCGGCAGGAAGACCACGCGGAAGTGATCCGGCGTCGTCCAGTTGAAGCCCGTGCCCTGTACGAGCAATACGCGCTCCTCGAGCAGCAGGTCGAGAATGAACTGCTGGTCGTTCTGGATCGGATAAAGCTTCGGGTCGAGGCGCGGGAACATGTACAGCGCGGCCTGCGGCTTCACGCAGGTCACGCCCGGGATCGACGTGAGCATGTCGTACGCGAGCTCGCGCTGCTTGTACAGGCGCCCGCTCGGCACGATCAGCTCGTTGATGCTCTGGTAGCCGCCGAGCGCCGTCTGGATCGCGAACTGTCCGGGCACGTTCGCGCACAGGCGCATCGACGACAGGATGCCGAGCCCCTCGAGATAATCCTTCGCGCGCCGGCGGTTGTCGCCACCCAGGCCCGACACGGCCATCCAGCCCGCGCGGTAGCCGCACGAGCGATAGCTCTTCGACAGGCTGTTGAACGTGACGGTGATCACGTCCTCCGACAGCGAACCCAGCGCCGTGTGCTCGAGACCGTCGTAGACGATCTTGTCGTACACCTCGTCGGCGAACACGATCAGCCCGTGCTCACGCGCGATCGCGAGCAGCTCGAGCAGCAATTCGTCTGAATAAAGCGCGCCCGTCGGGTTGTTCGGGTTGATCACGACGATCGCCTTCGTGTTCGGCGTGATCTTGCGGCGGATGTCGTCGGGATCGGGCATCCACGCGTTCTGCTCGTCGCAGATGTAATGCACCGGCGTGCCGCCCGACAGGCTGACGGCCGCCGTCCACAGCGGGTAGTCGGGCGCGGGCAGCAGCACTTCGTCGCCGTCGTTCAGCAGCGCCTGGGTCGCCATCACGATCAGCTCGGACGCGCCGTTGCCGATGTAGATGTCGTCGAGGCCGACGCCCACGACGCCCTTTTCCTGCGTGTAGTGCATCACGGCCTTGCGCGCCGAGAACACGCCCTTCGAATCCGAATAGCCGGACGAAGTCGGCAGGTTGCGGATCATGTCCTGGATGATTTCGTCCGGCGCGTCGAAACCGAACGGCGCGAGATTGCCGATGTTCAGCTTGATGATGCGGTGGCCTTCTTCCTCGAGGCGCTTCGCGTGCTCGAGCACCGGGCCACGGATGTCGTAGCAGACGTTGAGCAGCTTGTTCGACTTCTGAATCGGTTTCACGACGACACGGTTCCTGGGTTGGCCTCGCGGCCGGGGGGACGGGATCAAAACTGGAAAGCGGCCGGTCTGTGCGCGCTGTCTAGACTGGGAAAAAGCGGGCGGTCGGGCGCGGCTTGTGGCGACGCGCGACGCAAGTGGCGCCCGGGGGCGACCAAAAAGTTATAATTTAGCGGATTTTGGCCGACTTTCGCAATGCACCATAGCCGCGCCGGGCCCACGCCGTCAGGCGTCCCGCGTGCTCAGGCGAGCGAAACCGGCCATTCGGGCCCGTGTGGCCCTGCGATACATTCCCCTACGGACCCGCGGAATACCGATTTGAAACTGCACCAGGACGCGAGCGGCGCGCTCAATACCGTCACCGGCTACGGCCCCGATTATGTCGACGTCAATCTCGAACGCCATGAAACGAGCGTCATCGTGCTGCCCGGCGCGCCGGTCCAGGCATGGCCCGTGTCGTCGTTCGACGCGCTCGCGCCCGAGCATTTCGCGATGCTGCTCGACCCGACACCCGAACTCGTGATCTTCGGCAGCGGCGCGCGGCTGCGTTTCCCGCACCCACGGCTCGTCGCGGCGCTCACGGCGAAGCGGATCGGCGTCGAGACGATGGATTTCCAGGCCGCCTGCCGCACCTACAACATCCTGATGGCCGAGGGCCGCAAAGTCGCCGCCGCGCTCTTAATTGAACGTTAATCCCCGATGCGGTAAAACTCGGGCCGGCGCAGCGGGTCGATCCCCCGGATCGGCCCGGTCAGGCCGCCCGCCCCCGGCGCAACCCGCCGGCGGCCCGTCACAATAACCAACAGGCTGAAAATCCATGAACGATACGCCGTCGAGGCTACCGCTCAATCGCATCACGCTCGTCCTCCTCGTCGTCGCACTCGCGATCGTCTGGTTCGCGCCGCTCGGGCTGCGCCACCTGATCCCGAGCGACGAAGGCCGCTACGCGGAAATGGCGCGCGAGATGTTCGTCACCGGCGACTGGATCACGCCGCGCTACAACGGCTACAAGTATTTCGAGAAGCCGCCGCTGCAAACCTGGCTGAACGCGCTCACGTTCGCGTGGTTCGGCATCGGCGAATGGCAGGCGCGCCTCTACACGGCCGTCGCGAGCTTCGCCGGCATCCTGCTGGTCGGCTACACCGGCGCGCGCCTGTTCAACCCGCTGTCGGGCTTCCTCGCCGCCGTCGTGCTCGCGTCGTCGCCGTACTGGAACCTGATGGGCCACTTCAACGCGCTCGACATGGGGCTCGCGTTCTGGATGTCGCTGTCGCTGTGCTCGCTGCTGCTCGCGCAGCGGCCCGGGCTGCGCCCGGCCGCGGCACGCGGCTGGATGTGGGCGTGCTGGGGCGCGATGGCGTTCGCGGTACTGTCGAAGGGCCTCGTCGGCCTGATCCTGCCCGGCGCCGTGCTCGTGCTCTATACGCTGATCGCACGCGACTGGGCGCTCTGGAAGCGCCTGTACCTGGTGAGCGGCCTCGTGATCTTCTTCGCGATCGTCACGCCGTGGTTCGTGCTCGTCCAGCAGCGCAATCCCGAATTCTTCAACTTCTTCTTCATCGTCCAGCAGTTCCGCCGGTACCTGACCCCGGAACAGAACCGCCCGGGCCCGGTTTACTACTTCGTGCCCGTGCTGCTGGTCGGCTTCCTGCCGTGGCTGTCGGTCGCGTGGCAGAGCCTCCGCCATGCGCTGCGGATGCCGCGCCAGCCGAACGGCTTCGCGCCGATGCTCGTGCTGCTGATCTGGAGCGCATTCATCTTCCTGTTCTTCAGCGCGTCGCATTCGAAGCTGATCTCGTACGTGCTGCCGATCGCGCCGGCGCTCGCGCTGATCATCGGCGCGTACCTGCCGCTGATCAGCGCCGACCGGTTCCGCCGCCACCTGCTCGGCTACCTCGTATTCATCGTCGTCGCGGCGTTCGGGATCATCTTCCTCGCGTACCAGGGCGATGCCCGCACGCCGAACGCACAGTACCGCGCATTCCAGATGTGGCTGTACGCGGGCCTCGCAGTCGCAGCCGTCCTGACGCTCGCGGCCGCCTGGCTGAACCGCCGCACGGGCGTCGCTGCCGCGCTCGCCGCGTTCGGCGCCGCCTGGCTCGCGTTCGGCACGATCGGCGGCACCGGTCACGACGAATTCGGCCGCTACAGCTCGGGCGCGCTGCTCGCACCGGCCGTGCGCGCCGAACTGGCGAAGCTGCCGCCCGACACGCCGTTCTACTCGGTCGAAATGCTCGATCACACGTTCCCGTTCTATATGGGCCACACGACGATCATGGTCCAGCGCCAGGACGAGCTCGCGTTCGGGATCTCGATGGAGCCGAACAAGTGGATTCCGACCGTCGACGAGTGGATCACGCGCTGGAAACAGGAAACCCATGCGCTCGCGATCATGTCGCCCGGCCAGTACGACACCCTGGTCAAGCAAGGCGTGCCGATGCGCGTGGTCGCGCGCGACAACCGCCGCGTGATCGTCGAGAAACCGCAATCGTAAGGACGCCTGCCGCATGAATCCCGTTTCGTTCGTCTGCATCATCACCGGCGTGATGCTCAACGCCTGTGCGCAACTTCTGCTGAAAGCCGGCGTCAACGCCGTTGGACACTTCGAATTCAGCCGTGCGAACATCATCCCGGTCGGCCTGAAGATCGCGACCCAATTGCCGATCATCGGCGGCCTCGGCTGCTACGTGCTGAGCGTCGTGGTCTGGATCGTCGGGCTGTCGCGGGTCGACGTGTCGATCGCGTACCCGATGCTGTCGCTCGGCTACGTCGTCAACGCGTTCGCGGCCTGGTACCTGTTCGGCGAAGTGCTGTCGGTCCAGCGGCTCGTCGGCATCGGCATCATCCTGATCGGCGTGCTGGTGCTCGCACGCAGCTGAGCCGGCCCCGCCGCGCGCATTAAGCGTCCGCCTACAAAAAATCACGGTGCGATTCCGCCAACCGGTGTTTAATGCCGGTTTCGGCCGGGATCGCCCGACCCTTTTATTACACGCCATTACAGGCCAACGCGTTCATGAGCCAGACTACCGCTCCGTTTCTGCCGTTCACCCGCCCCGAGATCGATGAGGAAACCATCCAGGGCGTCGTCGAAGTGCTGCGCTCGGGCTGGATCACCACCGGCCCGCAGAGCCAGAAATTCGAAGCGGCGCTGTCCGAGTACTGCGGCGGCCGTCCGGTCCGCGCGTTCAACTCGGGCACCTGCACGCTCGAGATCGGCCTGCGCATCGCGGGCGTCGGTGCCGGCGACGAGGTGATCACGACACCGGCGTCGTGGGTCTCGACCAGCAACGTGATCATCGAGACGGGCGCGACGCCCGTGTTCGCCGACATCGATCCCGTCACGCGCAACATCGACCTCGACAAGCTCGAGCAGGCGATCACGCCGCGCACGAAGGCGATCATCCCCGTGTTCCTGTCCGGCCTGCCGGTCGACATGGACCGTCTGTACGCGATCGCACGCGCGCACAAGCTGCGCGTGATCGAGGATGCGGCGCAGGCATTCGGCTCGACGTGGAACGGCAAGCGCATCGGCGCGATCGGCGACATCGTGTCGTTCAGCTTCCACGCGAACAAGAACCTGACGACGATCGAAGGCGGCGCACTCGTGCTGAACAACGAGGACGAAGCGACACTCGCGCAGAAGTACCGGCTGCAGGGCATCACGCGCACGGGCTTCGACGGGATGGACTGCGACGTGCTCGGCGGCAAGTACAACCTGACCGACGTCGCCGCGCGTGTCGGCCTCGGCCAGTTGCCGCACATCGACCGCTTCACCGCGCAGCGCCGCGCCCTCGCGCGCGCGTATTTCGCCGCGTTCGACGGCAGCGCGGCCGTGAAGCTCGGCGTCGGCCTGCCGGTTGCCGACTTCGAGAACAGCAACTGGCACATGTTCCTGATCACGCTGCCGCTCGAGCGGCTGACGATCACGCGCGCCGAATTCATGGCGCAACTGAAGGAACGCGGCATCGGCACGGGCATCCACTACCCGGCGATCCATCTTTTCACGCTGTACCGTGCGCGCGGCTTCAAGGAGGGCATGTTCCCCCACGCCGAACGGTACGGCGCGTCGACCGTCACGCTGCCGCTCTTCACGCAGATGACGGAAGGCGACGTGCGTCGCGTAGTCGACGCCATCAACCAGATTTGCGAACAATACGGAAAATAAGCGTACATGAGTCACCTTGAAGCACGCGCCGGGCATCCGGTCGCCGGGCAGCCCGAAGTTTCGGTCATCATCCCCGTGTACAACGAGGAAGACGGCCTCGCCGCGCTGTTCGCGCGGCTGTATCCGGCGCTCGACGCACTCGACACGTCGTACGAAGTGATCCTGATCAACGATGGCAGCCGCGACCGCTCGGCCGCGATGCTCGCCGACCAGTTCCACGTACGTCCCGACACGACGCGCATCGTGCTGCTCAACGGCAATTACGGCCAGCACATGGCGATCCTCGCCGGCTTCGCGCAATCGCGCGGCGAGATCGTCATCACGCTCGACGCCGACCTGCAGAACCCGCCCGAGGAAATCGGCAAGCTGATCGCGAAGATGCGCGAGGGCTACGACTATGTCGGCTCGATCCGCAAGCAGCGCCAGGACAGCCTGTGGCGGCGCAAGGCGTCGCAGATGATGAACCGCCTGCGCGAGCGCATCACCCGCATCAAGATGACCGACCAGGGCTGCATGCTGCGTGCGTACAGCCGCCGCATCATCGACACGATCAACGTGTGCGGTGAAGTCAACACGTTCATCCCCGCACTCGCCTATACGTTCGCGCAGAAGCCGACCGAAATCGAGGTCGCGCACGAGGAGCGCTTCGCCGGCGAGTCGAAGTACTCGCTGTACAGCCTGATCCGGCTGAACTTCGACCTCGTGACGGGCTTCTCGGTCGTGCCGCTGCAGTGGCTGTCGTTCATCGGCGTGATCCTGTCGCTCGGCTCCGCCGCCCTGTTCGTGCTGCTGCTCGTGCGACGCTTCATCGTCGGCGCGGAAGTGCAAGGCGTGTTCACGCTGTTCGCGATCACGTTCTTCCTGCTCGGCGTGATCATCTTCGCGCTCGGCCTGCTCGGCGAATACGTCGGCCGCATCTACCAGCAGGTGCGCGCACGGCCGCGTTACCTGATCCAGGCCGTGCTCGAGCAGCACGACGGCGTGCCGGCGGTGCCGGCCGGCGCGAACCGCACGGGGGCCGCGCAATGAAGCCGCGCGCAGTCGTCTTCGCGTATCACAACGTCGGCGTGCGGTGCCTGCAGGTGCTGCTCGCGCGCGGCGTCGACGTCGCGCTCGTCGTCACGCACGAGGACAACCCGAACGAGAACATCTGGTTCGGCAGCGTCGCATCCGTCGCGGCCGAGCACGGCATCCCGGTGCTCACGCCAGCGGATCCCGCCGATCCGGCGCTGCGCCGCACGGTATCCGATGCGCAGCCGGACTTCATCTTCTCGTTCTACTACCGGCACATGCTGCCGGTGGACCTGCTCGCGATCGCGCCGAAGGGCGCGTACAACATGCACGGTTCGCTGCTGCCGAAATACCGGGGTCGGGTACCGACCAACTGGGCGGTGCTGAACGGCGAAACCGAAACCGGCGCGACGCTGCACGAGATGGCCGCGAAGCCCGACGCGGGCGCGATCATCGGCCAGACCGCGGTGCCGATCCTGCCGGACGACACGGCCACGCAGGTGTTCGACAAGGTCACGGTCGCCGCCGAGCAGACGCTCTGGCGCGTGCTGCCCGCGCTGCTCGCGGGCGAAGCGGCGCACCTGCCCAACGACCTTGCCACCGGCAGCTACTACGGCGGGCGCAAGCCCGAGGACGGCCGCGTCGACTGGTCGAAGCCGGCCGCGCAGGTCTACAACCTGGTGCGCGCGGTCGCGCCCCCGTATCCGGGCGCGTTCACGGATGTCGACGGCACGCGTTTCGTGATCGCACGCGCGCGCCTGGCGGCGCCCGGCAGCGCGGCAGCGGCCGCCGCGGCAGATTTGCCGCCCGGCCTGCACGTAAGCGATAATGCGCTATTCGGCGTCTGCGGCGACAGCCGCGCCCTATCCATTCTCGAGCTGTGGCAGCAGCGGGACGGCAGCGAAACCGTCGTGACACCCGCGGAATTCGCGCAGTTCATTCATTCTTCCCGTCATTCATGAAAGCAAAAAAAGTCCTGATCCTGGGTGTGAACGGCTTCATCGGCCATCACCTGTCGAAGCGCATTCTTGAAACCACCGATTGGGAAGTGTTCGGCATGGACATGCAGACCGATCGGCTGGGCGACCTCGTCAACCACGAGCGGATGCATTTCTTCGAAGGCGACATCACGATCAACAAGGAGTGGGTCGAGTATCACGTGAAGAAGTGCGACGTGATCCTGCCGCTCGTCGCGATCGCGACGCCCGCCACCTACGTCCAGCAGCCGCTGCGCGTGTTCGAACTCGACTTCGAGGCGAACCTGCCGATCGTGCGTTCGGCCGTCAAGTACGGCAAGCACCTCGTATTCCCGTCGACCTCCGAGGTCTACGGCATGTGCTCGGACGAACAGTTCGACCCGGATGCATCGGCCCTCACCTACGGCCCGATCAACAAGCCGCGCTGGATCTACGCGTGCTCGAAGCAGCTGATGGACCGCGTGATCTGGGGCTACGGGATGGAAGGCCTGAACTTCACGCTGTTCCGCCCGTTCAACTGGATCGGCCCGGGCCTCGACTCGATCTACACGCCGAAGGAAGGCAGCTCGCGCGTGGTCACGCAGTTCCTCGGCCACATCGTGCGCGGCGAGAACATCAGCCTCGTCGACGGCGGCTCGCAGAAGCGCGCGTTCACCGACATCGGCGACGGCATCAGCGCGCTGATGAAGATCATCGATAACAAGGACGGCGTCGCGTCGGGCAAGATCTACAACATCGGGAATCCGAAGAACAACTTCTCGGTTCGCGAACTCGCGCACAAGATGCTCGAACTGGCAGCGGAATTCCCCGAGTACGCGGATTCGGCCAAGCAGGTGAAGCTCGTCGAAACGACATCCGGCGCCTACTACGGCAACGGCTACCAGGACGTGCAGAACCGCGTGCCGAAGATCGACAACACGATGCAGGAACTCGGCTGGGCGCCGCAAGCGACGTTCGACGACGCGCTGCGCAACATCTTCGAAGCGTATCGCGGCCACGTCGCCGACGCGCGCGCGCTCGTCGAACAGCAAGGCTGATCGGGACGTTCGCTTGGCTCGCATCGTCCTCAAGATCGACGTCGACACGCTGCGCGGCACGCGCGAAGGCGTGCCGAACCTCGCGCGCATCTTCGACCGCTTCAGTGCGCGCGCGACCTTCCTCTTCAGCCTCGGGCCCGATCACACGGGCTGGGCGCTGCGGCGCGTGTTCCGCCCCGGCTTCCTGAAGAAAGTGTCGCGCACGTCGGTGGTCGAGCACTACGGCGTGAAGCAGCTGATGTACGGCGTGCTGCTGCCGGGCCCCGACATCGGCCGCCGTGCGATCGCCGACATGCGCGCGATCCACGAGGCCGGCTTCGAATGCGGGATCCACACGTGGGATCACGTGTACTGGCAGGACAACGTCCGCGTGCGCGATCGCGACTGGACCGCGCGTGAAATGCAGAAGAGTCACGCGCGCTTCATCGAGGTCTTCGGCGCGCCGCCCGTCACGCACGGTGCGGCCGGCTGGCAGATGAACGATTCCGCGTTCGAGCAGATCGACGCATGGGGGATGCGCTACGCATCCGACGGCCGCGGCCATTCGCCGTACCTGCCCGTCGTCAACGGCCGCACGCTGTCGCACGTGCAGATGCCCACCACGTTGCCGACGCTCGACGAAGTGCTCGGCATCGACGGCGTCGACACGCACAACGTCGCCGCGCACATCCTCAAGTTCACCGAAACCAATCCGCACGACCAGGTGTTCACGCTGCATGCGGAACTGGAAGGCCAGAAGCTCGCGCCCGTGTTCGAGCAACTGCTCGCCGGCTGGCGCGCGCAAGGCCACACGTTTGCGACGATGGGCGACTACCACGCGACGCTGGACCGCGACTCGCTGCCATCGTACCCTGTCACGTGGGGCGAAATCCCCGGCCGCTCCGGCGAACTGATCGTCCAGCCCGACTGAGTTCGCACGAGCCGGCGTCGCCCGCTCCGCCCTTGCGGCGCGCTGCCGCGACGCCCTGCCGAACCGCGCCGCCGCAGCGGCGCCTTTCCATAACAACAGGAGAAACACGTGTCCGTCGAAGTTGACCGTCAAGTTCCCGATTTCACCGCACCGGCTACGGGCGGCGACATTTCGCTGTCCGACCTGAAGGGCAAGAAACTCGTGCTGTACTTCTATCCGAAGGACAACACGCCGGGCTGCACGACCGAAGGGCTGCAGTTCCGCGATCTCTATCCGAAGTTCAAGAAAGCCGGTGCGGAAGTCATCGGCGTGTCGCGCGACAGCCTGCGCTCGCATGACAATTTCAAGGCAAAGCTCGAGCTGCCGTTCCCGCTGATTTCCGATGCCGACGAAGCGCTGTGCGCGCTGTTCGATGTCATCAAGATGAAGAAAATGTATGGCAAGGAAGTGCGCGGAATCGAGCGCTCGACGTTCCTGATCGACGCCGACGGCGTGCTTCGCCAGGCATGGCGCGGCATCAAGGTACCGGGTCATGTGGACGACGTGCTAAGTGCTGTACAAGCGCTTTGAGGCGCGTTATATTGGGCCGCAATGAATGCCAGTTCGCCCCATATTTCTCGTAGCTGCGCCGGTGCTCGTTGCGATGCTTGCCGGCACCTGACGCGCATTACGACGGTATCAGCCGAGCCGCATGCCTCTATCGACGAGGCAGCGGCTTTTTTTATGGATTGCGCGCCGGCCCTCGGTCCGGCCCTCACCGCGTCAAGGAGCTGATCGACACTTAGGCGAACCGGCTAGACGAACTTCCTGTGCGCCACCGCGCGCAAACTGCATGCGTCTACGTCACGCAGGATGCGATCAGCGGCGCACGCCATGCGACACGATTCCTCCCGAGGGACACCATGCCTTTGCCTACTCCCCCCAGCAAGCTCGGCAGCCTGCTGCCACCCGACGAATACAAGGCGAAAGCGCGGCCCGCGAAAGCCGCGAAGAAATCCGCCGAAGGGGACGCATCCACAGCCGGTGACTTTGGTCCGGCGAGCGTGGCCCAACCGATGACCGAAGCCGCGAACACGGCAGCGCCACTGCGCGCCGTCGCGTCTTCGACGCAAGATGCCGCAAGCACACCCGCACGTGGCCGCAAGACGAAACAGACGGCTGCACTGCTGCAGCCGATGCCGGCACCCGCCGAACCCGCGGCACCGGTCGTTGCACGCAACGATAAACCGGCTGCCGACAAACCGGCCGCCGCACCCGCGCGCGATACCGGCGCCGCGACGAAGTCGCGCAGCCGCAAGCCCGCCGAAGCCGAACAGCAGAAACTGTTCGTGCTCGACACCAACGTGCTGATGCACGACCCGAGCAGCCTCTTCCGCTTCGAGGAACACGACGTCTATCTGCCGATGATGACGCTCGAGGAACTCGACAACCACAAGAAGGGGATGTCCGAAGTCGCGCGCAACGCACGCCAGGTCAGCCGCACGCTCGACGCGCTCGTCGCCGATGCCGGCGCGATCACGGCCGGCATTCCGCTGTCGCGCCTCGGCAGCCGCGAGGCGCTCGGCCGCCTGTACTTCCAGACGAAGCTCGCCGACATCGCGCCCGTCGAAGGCTTGCCCGAAGGCAAGGCCGACAACCAGATCCTCGGCGTCGTGCGCGCGCTGCAGCGCGACCGGCCCGATCGCCAGGTCGTGCTGGTGTCGAAAGACATCAACATGCGGATCAAGGCGCACGCGCTCGGCCTGCCCGCGGAAGACTACTTCAACGACCAGGTACTCGAGGATTCGGATCTCCTGTACAACGGCGTACGCGAACTGCCGCAGGACTTCTGGACCAAGCATGCGAAGGGCATGGAGAGCTGGCAGGACACGAAGACGGGCACCACGTACTACCGCGTGACCGGCCCGCTCGTCGCGTCGATGCTCGTCAACGAGTTCGTCTATCTCGAGCCGCAGAACGGCGAGCCGACGTTCCATGCGATCGTCCGCGAACTGAACGGCAAGACGGCGCTGTTGCAGACGCTGCGCGACTACAGCCACCACAAGAACAACGTGTGGGGCATCACCGCGCGCAACCGCGAGCAGAATTTCGCGCTGAACCTGCTGATGAACCCCGAGATCGACTTCGTCACGCTGCTCGGCCAGGCCGGTACCGGCAAGACGCTCGTCGCGCTCGCGGCCGGCCTCGCGCAGGTGCTCGACGACAAGCGCTACAACGAGATCATCGTGACGCGCGCGACCGTGCCCGTCGGCGAGGACATCGGTTTCCTGCCCGGCACCGAGGAAGAGAAGATGCAGCCGTGGATGGGCGCATTCGACGACAACCTCGAAGTGCTGCAGAAGACCGACGACGCCGCCGGCGAATGGGGCCGTGCCGCAACGCAGGAGCTGATCCGTTCGCGCCTGAAGGTGAAGAGCATGAACTTCATGCGCGGCCGTACGTTCGTCGACAAGTACCTGATCATCGACGAGGCGCAGAACCTGACGCCGAAGCAGATGAAGACGCTCGTCACGCGCGCGGGCCCGGGCACGAAGATCGTGTGCCTCGGCAACATCGCGCAGATCGACACGCCTTACCTGACCGAAGGCAGCTCGGGTCTCACGTACGTCGTCGACCGCTTCAAGGGCTGGGGCCACAGTGGCCACGTGACGCTCGCACGCGGCGAACGCTCGCGGCTCGCCGACTACGCGTCGGACATCCTGTAACGCGACAGGCCGGCCCGTCGGCCGGCTTCGACGCAACGCAAAGCGGCGCTCCTTCCCGGAGCGCCGTTTTTATTTGGGGTCGAAAACGCAAGTAACACATCGTCACGCAACAACCCGGTTTACGCGCGAAACTTCAAGTAAATTCTCAAGAATGGTTGCTTAAGCCCCGCCGGAGCGTCTACCATCGGGTCTGTCTGTTGTCATACGATTCGCGAGCGCGCTGCGCTTGCCCGCCTTGCCATGCTTCGAATCTGGGTTCCCGTTGCTGTCGTTTCACTGCTTGCGGCCTGCTCCAGCGTGCCGCCGCAGTCGGCATCGCGCCCCGCCTCGGGCATGAAGATCACGACACCGCGCGCATTCCCCGCCCCCGCCAATTTCCCGAAGTTCGTCGATCACAGCGTCGGCCAGGAAGAAATCTCGATCCAGGCGATGAGCCTCGTCGGCGTCCCGTATCGCTGGGGCGGCAACACGCCGACCAGCGGCTTCGACTGCAGCGGGCTCGTCCGCTACGTGATCGGCCGTGCGGCCGACGTGAACCTGCCGCGCACGACGGCCGACATGAGCGGCCGCGGTGTATCGATCGATCCCGACCAGATCGCGCCGGGCGACCTGATCTTCTTCAATACGACCGGGCGGCCGCATTCGCACGTCGGCATCTATGTCGGCAAGCTGCGCTTCGTCAACGCACCGTCGACGGGCGGCACCGTGCGGCTCGACTACCTGACGAATCCTTACTGGGCCAAGCGTTTCGACGGCATTCGCCGCGTCGCGCCGCCGCGCGGGGCACCTACGCCGTTCGATGCGCCGACCTACGAGGCGAAGCGTGACGAGCCGCGCAGCGCGCCCGTCGTGGCGCCCGCCCCGGTGGTCGTGACTGCCGCCGCGCCGCGGCAGCCGGCCTATACATCGTCGCAAGCTGCTGCGACCCAGGCACCTGCACCGGTCATGCCGGCCCCGCAGGTCGTATCGACCGCAGCGGTTGCCCCCGCAGCCGCGGCGGCCGACCCGTATGAACCACCGCCGCCGCGCATGCAGGCAGCCCGGCAGCAGGCTACGTCCGTGAATGACGGTCCGGGCAGCGCCGCCATGACGGCGAATGCCGCACCGGCCGGCCCGGCTGAGACCGGCACACAGATTCCGACGACGGCGCTGACTGCCGCCCAGGCTGCCGCTTTCGATACGGAGCCGCCGTCCGCCACCGCCGCGGCGTCACCGCGCAGTGTCGAGCCCGCCCCCGTTCAGGTCCTGCGTGCGTCGACCCAATCCGCGCCCGCCAGCCCGCGCACCGCCACCGCTGACGATCCGATTGCCCGGTTCGCGAACGGAAGTTACTAGCCCGCTTCGCCCGCGCCTGCGGCCACCCGCGACCGCAGCCGCTCTTCGCCGCACCTTCCCACACCCCAAAAGAAAATGCGCCGCAGCCTTTCGGCTTGCGGCGCATTTCACGTCCGTTCGACAGTATCGTACCGGCGATCAGAAGATCTGGTGACCGAGCCACCATCCACCGGCCGCGAATAGTGCAGCCGCGGGCAGCGTCAGCACCCACGCCCACACGATGTTGCCGGCCACGCCCCATCGCACGGCCGACAGCTTCTGCGTCGCGCCGACACCGACGATCGCGCCGGTGATCGTGTGCGTGGTCGACACCGGAATGCCGAGGAACGACGCGAGGAACAGCGTCATCGCACCGCCGGTTTCCGCACAGAAGCCACCGACCGGCTTGAGCTTCG